>DATAYX010000366.1:0-4439 GCA_036272355.1 Acidimicrobiales bacterium | reverse complement strand
TTGGGGTTGGTGTGGCTGTTGGTGCCGGGGGCGACGCCGAAGAAGCCGGCCTCGGGGTTGATGGCGTAGAGGCGGCCGTCGGCGCCGAACTTCATCCAGCAGATGTCGTCGCCGACGGTCTCGACCTTCCATCCGTCGATCGTCGGGATGAGCATGGCGAGGTTCGTCTTGCCGCACGCAGAGGGGAAGGCGCCGGCGATGTAGCGGGTCTCGCCCTCGGGAGAAGTGAGCTTGAGGATGAGCATGTGCTCGGCCAGCCAGCCCTCGTCGCGGGCCATGACCGAGGCGATGCGCAAGGCGAAGCACTTCTTGCCGAGCAGCGCATTGCCGCCGTAGCCCGAGCCGAAGCTCCAGATCTCGCGGGTCTCGGGGAAGTGGACGATGTACTTGTTGTCCGCGTTGCACGGCCACGGCACGTCTTGCTGGCCCGGCTCGAGGGGGGCGCCGACGGAGTGGAGGCAGGGGACGAACTCGCCGTCGTCGCCCAACACCTCGAGGGCGCCCTTGCCCATGCGGGTCATGATCTTCATGGACACCGCCACGTAGGGCGAGTCCGTGAGCTGCACGCCGATGTGCGCGATGTCGGAGCCCAGCGGCCCCATGGAGTAGGGCACCACGTACATGGTGCGGCCCTTCATGGCGCCCCTGAACAGGTCCCTGAGCTGGGTCCGCATCTCGTCGGGGTCACGCCAGTTGTTGGTCGGCCCGGCGTCGATCTCCTTGGCACTGCAGATGAAGGTGCGGTCCTCGACACGGGCGACGTCAGCGGGGTCGGAGTGGGCCCAGTAGCTGTTGGGCCGCTTGGCGTCGGACAGCTGGGTGAACGTCCCGGCGTCCACCATCTCCTGACAGAGACGGTCGTACTCGTCGGCCGACCCGTCGCACCAGACGATGCGTTCCGGTGTGGTCAGCTGCGCGACCTCATCGACCCAAGCCAGGAGTTTCGCGTGCTTCGTAGGCGCCATTCGGGGGGATCAGCTCCTTCTTTCCGACCGGTTTTGGTGGGGTCCAATGCTAGGCATGATGCCGTGGAATCACCCAATCCTCGGCGCTTCACACATCTCACCAGTGAAGACGAGATGGTCCATTCTATTCGGGGGCGCTTGGGAAACGAATTTGAGCTGTTCGGCTTGCGTGACGACGCCGGCGTCGTGCGGCTGCCCGGCGGGGAATCCCTGGTCGTCTCGGTCGACAGCGTGGTCGAGGGCGTGCACTTCGACCTGTCGTTTTGTGCGCCGTCCGATGTGGGTTGGAAGGCTTTGATGCAGGCGCTGAGCGATCTGGCCGCCATGGGGGCCTCACCCCTCGGTGCGCTCATCGCGGTCGGTCTGCCCGGTGGCCGTGGGTCCGAGCTCGACCAAGCCGGGGGCGCCCACGGCGGCGAACTGGCCCTGGGCCTGACCGACGGGATCGCCGAGGCGTCCGTCGCCAGCGGCTGCCCGATACTGGGAGGAGACCTGTCGTCAGCGGGCGAGCTCGTCGTGGCGGTGACGGTCCTCGGCACGGTGGCTGATGATGGCGCGCCCGTGCCGCGCTCCGGCGCCCAGGTGGGCGACCACCTGGTGGTCACCGGCCCGTGCGGGGGCTCGGCCGCGGGCCTGCGCGAGTTGCGGGGCGCGGAGCCCGAGGCCGACGCCCGCCGCGCGTACCGTCGTCCGCTGGCTCGGCTCCGAGAGGGCGACATGGCTCGGCGCTGCGGGGCGCACGCCATGATCGATGTATCCGACGGCTTCGCGCTCGACCTGCACCGTCTCGCCGACGCGTCGGGTGTCGGGTTCTCGCTCGATGACGTGCCGGTGTCGGCCGGCGCGACCTTGGACGAAGCGCTCGGCGGCGGCGAGGACTACGAGCTGTTGGTCGCGGTCGCAGAGGTCGATGTCGACGCGTTGGATGCCCGCTTCGACGAAACCGGACTGCGCGAGCCGATCCGCCTCGGGCGCGTCGTCGGCAACCCCGGGCGCCGCGTCTTCGGCACGAGCCCGCTCGAGCGATTGGGTTGGCAACACCCTCTCGGGTAGCGGATTGCCCGCCGCGGTGGCGGGGCGGCGCGCAAGAGGCGCTCCTTTTGCACGAGCATTGCCTCCCCGGCGCGCGCCCGAAAGAAGAAATATCGTGCGCAACCCGGATGACATATCGTACTTGTACGATATGTCGTGCCATGATGACCCGGAACAAGTGGCGGGCGTCATACGGCGTCCTCGATGGACGACAGGGGTTGAGCATGGCGACAGGGCACGATGGATGGGCACGCCGCCCGGCGCGTAACGGTGCAAACGCACCTGGAGGTCGATCGAGGCGTCGCCGTCGACCCGTGTCCGGCTTGGTCACCGCGGTGGCGCTGCTGGCGGCGCCCGTCGTCGGTGCGCTCGCGTTTTTGCCGGCGCAGGCGTCGGCGACAGGGTCGACGCTCTTCGTCTCCGCGAGCAACGGGAATCCGGCTAACCCCGACACGTCCTGCGCCACTGCGAAGTATCAGACGATCAAAGCAGCGCTGGCGGACGCCACGACGGGGTCGACGGTCGAAGTGTGCAACGGCACCTACACGGGTCAGCAGACGATCTCGACGTCGGGGTTGACGCTCGAGGCCGCCAGTGGCCAGACGCCGGTGATCCGGCCGACCACGTTCAGCGGGAATGCAGTGGACGCCGCAGGCAGTGGCGCAGCACCGGGGCTGGGCTTCCCGCCACCGGGGACGGCCATTGGGGCGATCGTGGCCGTGGCGCCCGGTGTGACCGGGGTCACCGTGAGCGGGCTGACGCTCGACGGCACCAATGCCGCCTCGAGCACGTTCTTCAACCCCTCCACCCCTGCCACGGCCGGCTGTGGCACCGCCGAGTTCGCTGGCGTCGTGGTGCAGGGTGGCTCGGCCACGTTCAGCAACGACACCATCGAGAACATCACCGTCCCGGCCTGTGACAGCGTCGGGGCCTTCGACAACGCCGTGTTCGTCCAGTCGCCGGGGTCGTCCCAGTCGCAGGTCACGGTGAGCGGGAGCACCATCACCAACTTCGGGAAGAACGGGGTTGCGTGCATCAACACGGGCACCTCGTGCACCGTGAGCGACGACACCATCACCGGTGACGGCCCCCTCGCGACCTTCGGTCAGAACGGCGTCCAGATCGGCCCCGG
The DNA here is from genome assembly GCA_036272355.1 of Acidimicrobiales bacterium. Taxonomy (GTDB): domain Bacteria; phylum Actinomycetota; class Acidimicrobiia; order Acidimicrobiales; family RAAP-2; genus Bog-473. Next base: position 1,310 of record DATAYX010000366.1, on the reverse strand, counting down.
CGGCACGGGCGTGGTCACCGGTTCGACGATCTCGGACCTCTCCTACACCGGCCCGACCAGTCCCCCCGAACCCCAGTCCAGCTTTGCGAGTGGCGTGCTCCTCTACGGGGCCGACGGCGCCTTTGACGGGACCGGGGGACAGGCCACCGTCGGGACCGCGTCACAGGTCACGAACAACACGTTCGACAACGCCCAGATCGGTGTGCAGCTCGTCGATTCGAGCGGTTACGTCAACGGCAACACCATCGAGGGGACCACGTCGCCGGCAAACCAGAGCATCGGGGTCTTCGCCGTTCCCTGTGACGTCTCGTGTTCTGCGCTCGGCGTGAGCCCGGCCGACAACCTGCAGGTATGGGTGAGCAACAACACCATCAGGGCGACCCAGGCCGCGGCCGGCATCTGGATCGGCGACAGCGCCACGGGTTACACCAATCCCGTCAACGCCGTCGTCTACGGCAACATCATCAGCGGCGCCGCGACCCCGACCGAGTTCGGCACAGGCGTCGAGACCGTGCCCGGGCCGCCGACCGGCGTGAGCGCCACGCCGGCCACGGCCACCTCGGCCACGGTGACGTGGACGGCGCCGGCCTTCACCGGCACCAACGGCAGCACGCCGATCCCGGTCACCGGGTACACGATCGTGCCCAACCCGGCCTGCGCATCCTGCTTCGGGACGAGCGTCAACGGGTCCACGACGAGCACGACGGTGAGCGGCCTCACCGCCGGGGTGCCCTACACCTTCACGGTGTTCGCCTCGAACGCGGCCGGCCCGGGGCCGCCCTCGGCGCCGAGCAACAGCCTGTCGCCGACTTCGGGTTACTGGTTGGTCGCGTCGGACGGAGGCGTCTTCAGCTACGGCGACGCGAACTTCTACGGGTCGACCGGCGCCATCAAGCTGAACAAGCCCGTCGTGGGAATGGCCCCGACACGTGATGGTGGCGGCTACTGGCTGGTCGCCTCCGACGGCGGCATCTTCAACTACGGCGATGCCAAGTTCTTCGGTTCGGCCGGCAACCTCGTCCTCAACAAGCCCATCGTGGGGATGGCGGCGACACCTGATGGCGGGGGCTACTGGCTCGTCGCGTCCGATGGGGGCATCTTCAGCTACGGCGACGCGAAGTTCTTCGGGTCGACCGGCGCCATCACGCTGAACAAGCCGGTCGTCGGGATGTCCGCGTCACCGGACGGGGCCGGCTACTGGCTCGTCGCCTCCGACGGGGGCATCTTCAACTACGGCGACGCGCCGTTCTACGGCTCGACCGGCAGCATCGTGCTGAACAAGCCGATGGTGGGGATGGCGACCACGTAGG
>DATAYX010000365.1:0-1543 GCA_036272355.1 Acidimicrobiales bacterium | reverse complement strand
AGCCGGCGCGCTCATCCTCAAGCCGGCGCCCGCGTCCTACCGGTCGGCCGCCCTCCAGTCACAGTTCGACGAGCTGACCGCGCGCGCCGAGCATCTCGTCAGCGAGGCGACCGGTCTGCACAGCGCGCACGGCGAGGCCCGGGCGAAGGTCACCGACCGTCCGGGCTGGGCTGCGCAGAACGTCCGCTCGATCGAGCGCCTGGTCGGGCCCGCGCTCGCCCAGCTCGCGGACAAGCGCGGGGCGAAGCTCGGCGGCCCGTCGCTGGCGGTCGGCCGGAGCATCGCCGGCATGCAGCTCGGACTGATGCTCGCCTACATGTCGACGCGCGTGCTCGGCCAGTACGACCTGCTGATCGACGACCACGTCGACGTCGAGGCCGAGGGCCCGAACGACCAGGACCTCGTCTCCTACGTCGGACCCAACATCGTCGCCGTCGAGACGCAGTACGGCTTCGCCCCCAGCCAGTTCCGGCTGTGGCTGGCGCTGCACGAGGTGACGCACCGGCTGCAGTTCACCGCGGTGCCCTGGCTCAGGGGCCACTTCGTCGGCCTGGTGTCGGAGTTGCTCGGGCCGTTGTCCGGCGACCCGACCGGTTTCGCCGACGTCATCAAGCGCGTCGCGACAGAGGTCCGGGCCGGGCGCAACCCGGCTCACGACACCGGCGTGGTCGGCATGCTCGCGACGCCCGAGCAGAAGGTCGCGCTGTCCAAGATCACCGGGATGATGAGCCTGCTCGAAGGCCACGGCGACGTGACGATGAATCGTGCGGGAGCGTCCGAGGTGCCGGGCGCCGCCCACTTCGCCCGGGTGCTGGCGGAGCGCCGGACCCAGGCCAAGGGCCTCACCAAGCTGATGTCGAAGCTGCTCGGGCTCGACGCCAAGATGCGCCAATACGCCGAGGGCGAGCACTTCGTCGAGTCGGTGGAGGAAACCGGCGGCCCCGAGCTGTTGGCCCGGGTGTGGGAAGGGCCCGAGTGGCTCCCGACGCTCGAGGAGATCCGCGACCCGACGTTGTGGGTGGCCCGGGCCGGTGGATGACGGGGGCTCCGGCCCCGACGACCACGTACCCTTCGAAACCCTCGTCGCCGATCTCCTGACCTGCTGCACCTTCCCGCCCCCGGGGACGCCCCTCACGTGCGCCGTCTCGGGCGGCCCCGACTCCGTGGCGCTCCTCCTCCTCGCCGTCGCCGCGGGATGTGACGTCACCGCCGTCCACGTCGACCACGGCCTGCGTGCCGGGTCCGCCGACGAAGCCGACGTCGTGGCCGCCGCCGCGGCCAGGGTCGGCGCCCGCTTCGAGGCCAGGACCGTGTCGGTCGAGCCGGGCCCCAACCTCGAGGCCCGCGCCCGCGCCGCCCGCTTCGAAGTCCTCCCCGACGACGTCGCAACTGGCCACACCATGGACGACCAGGCCGAGACCGTCCTGATCAACCTGCTGCGCGGCGCCGGCGCCGACGGGCTCGCCGGGATGGCGCCGGGGCAGCGGCACCCCATCCTCGGCCTGCGCCGCTGTGAGACCCACCGCCTCTGCGCCGCCGCCGG
>DATAYX010000364.1:0-1676 GCA_036272355.1 Acidimicrobiales bacterium | reverse complement strand
CGCCGAGCCGGCGGCCGCGCTTTGGGGTTGCCTGCATGGCCGGTCCGCTCCCTAGTCCCGCGTGCGCAGCGACAGCCCGCGCTCGTCCAGGCGCTGGACGACCTCGTCGGCCGACTTCTGGCCGAAGTTCGTGATCGCCAGGAGGTCCTCCATGGTGCGCTCGACCAGCTCGCCGATCGTGTTGATCTGGGCGCGCTTCAGGCAGTTGCGCGGACGCTCGGACAGATCGAGCTCCTCGATGCGCAGGTCGAGGTCCGGCGAACCGCTCGTGGTCGTGCCGGTGTCGCCGAGCTCCAGGCCCTGGGGCGCCTCCTCGAGGTCGGCCACCAGCGAGACCAGGTTGCGCAGGGTGTCGCCGGCCGACGCCAGCGCCTCGCGGGGCGAGATCGTGCCGTCCGTCTCGATGTCGAGGACCAGCCGGTCGTAGTTGGTCGACTGCTCGACCCGCACCGGCTCGATGTCGAAGGTCACCCGGTGCACGGGCGAGAAGATCGAGTCGATCGGGATCACGCCGATGGTCGAGGACCGCTTGTTCTTGTCGGCCGAGGCATAGCCACGCCCACGCTCCACCGTGACGTCCACGGCCAGGCGGCCCTTGGCGTTGATGGAGGCGATGTGCAGGTCGGGGTTCAGGATCTCGACGTCGGACGTCAGCTGCAGGTCGGCGGCGGTGGCGTCGGACGGGCCCCGCACGTCCAGCCGCAGCGTCACCGGGTCGTCGGAGTGCACCCGCACCAACAGGTCCTTGAGGTTCAAGATGATGTCGGTGACGTCTTCCTTGACCCCGGGCAGCGTCGTGAACTCGTGCAACGCCTCGTCGAAGCGGAGCTGGGTCACCGCCCCTCCGGGGATCGAGGACAAAAGCGTGCGCCGCAGCGAGTTGCCGAGCGTCGTGCCGAAGCCCGGGTCGAGCGGGCCGATGGCGAACCGCTGGCGGTTCTGCTGCTCCTCGTCGACGACTTCGACGGTGGGCCTCTGGATGATCAACATGGTGCGTACTCCTGTGACGGGGGGTGGGGCGATCGTGTGCGGAACGGGCGAGTGAACGGCTACTTCGAATAGAGCTCGACGATGAGCTGCTCTTGAATCGGCTCGTCGATGTGCTCGCGCTGCGGCGGGTTGAGCACGGCGACCGAGAAGCCGGCGTCGCCGGTCTCGAGCCAGGCGGGGGTCTGGCGCTCGAGCGTGTCCATGTTGCGCCGCACGTGGAAGTTGCCGCGGGTGGACTCGCGCAGCGTGACCTTGTCGCCCTTGCGCACCCGGTAGCTCGGGATGGTCACGCGCTTGCCGTTGACCTGCACGTGGCCGTGGCGCACGAATTGACGGGCCTGGCTGCGGCTCGCGCCCCAGCCGGCCCGGAAGACGACGTTGTCGAGACGCAGCTCGAGGTTGCGCAGCAGGTTCTCACCGGTGATGCCGCCCTGGCGCGTCGCCTCCTCGTACATGTTGCGGAACTGCTTCTCCAGGATCCCGTAGATCCTCCGCGCCTTCTGCTTCTCGCGCAGCTGGGCCAGGTACTCGGAGCCCTGGCGCATGCGGTCGCGGCCGTGCTCGCCCGGCGGGTAGGCGCGGCTGTGCCGGTCGGTCACCGCCTCGGAGACCGGGCACTTGAGCGAGTAGCAGCGCTCGCCCTTCAAGAACAGCTTGGTCCGCTCGCGCCGGCAGAGGCGGCAGAC
>DATAYX010000363.1:0-3819 GCA_036272355.1 Acidimicrobiales bacterium | reverse complement strand
TTCGAGTGGGCGCTGCGCGAGGCAGTGCGCCACGAACCCTCCGTCGAGTACCGGCCGGGCGCGGAGGTCGCCGGGCTCATCGGCAGCGCCGCCCCGTCCGGCGACGGCAGCGCCGCGCACGTCACCGGCGTGCGCCTGGTGGGCGGCACGGAGCTGCTCGGCGACGTCGTCGTGTGTACCGGGCGGCGCGGGCCGTTGGTGTCGTGGCTGGCCGGCCTCGGCGCGGAGATCGCCGAGGAGGTGGCGGACACCCACATCGTCTACCTGACCCGGTGGTACCGCCTGCCGCTGGGCACGCCGACCGACGTCGACGCGCGCCTCGGCGGCAACTTCGGCTACCTCAAGTACCTGGCCGTGCCCTGTGACGGTTCGACCTTCTCGGTGACGCTGGCCGTGCGCTCGAGCGACGACGAGTTGCGCAAGATGCTGTTGGACCCCGACGCCTTCGACCGCGCCTGTCATCTGCTGCCCGGTCCGGACCGCTTCATGGGCCTGGGTCCCGTCGAGCCGCTCGGTCCCGTGCGCCCGATGGGTGGCCTGATCAACCGCCTCCGCCATTTCACCGACGGCGAGCGACGCCCCCTCGTGACCGGCCTGCACGTCGTGGGCGACGCGCACACGTGCACGAACCCGATGTACGGCCGCGGCTGCGCCCTTGCTTTCGTGCAGGCGACGCTGTTGGCGCAGGCCTATGCGGAGCACGGCGTCGACGCGGCCGGACGCGCCGCCGCCTACGAGGCCCTCTCGGCCCGCGAGGTCGAGCCGTGGTTCCACACCTCGGTCGCCATGGACTCGATCGGCGACAACGACGGCATCCCGAAGGAACCCGATCCGATGGCGCGCCGGTTCGGTGCGCTGGTGGCGGACGTCATGCTCGGGAACGCCGTCGACCCGGTGGTGGCCCGGGGCCTGCTGCGCATGATCAACACGCTGGTCCGTCCGGACGAGCTCATGGCCGATGCGGACTTCGTAGGCCGGGTAGCCTCGTATTTCGCCGGGCCGGAGACGGACACGTCCGAGCTCGACTCGCTGCGGGTGAGGCGGCGCGACCTGTTGCGCGCGCTTGCGGCCTGAGGAAAGGGGCAACGCGATGCACGACCTCGTCATCCGAGGCGGCACGATCGCCGACGGATCGGGTAAGCCGACCCGCACCGGTGACATTGCCGTCGACGGCAGCGTGATCACGGCGGTCGGCGAGGTGGACGGGGGAGCAAAGCGCGTCATCGACGCCGACGGGCTGCTGGTGACACCGGGCTGGGTGGACATCCACACCCACTACGACGGTCAGGCCACCTGGGACCCCGAGGTCTCCCCCTCGGGCTGGCACGGTGTGACGACCGTCGTGATGGGGAACTGCGGCGTCGGGTTCGCGCCGGCTCGCGACACCGACCGCGCCTGGCTCATCCAATTGATGGAGGGGGTCGAGGACATCCCCGGTACGGCGTTGGCCGAGGGAATGAGCTGGAACTGGGAGTCGTTCGGCGAGTACCTCGACGAAGTCGAACGCACGGCGCGCGTTCTCGACGTCGCCAGTCTGGTGCCGCACGGGGCCCTCCGGGCGTACGTCCTGGGCGAAGGCCGGGCCAACGACACCGCGACGACGCAGGAGATCGCCGAGATGGCCGCAATCGTGCGCGAGGCCGTCCAGGCCGGCGCCATCGGCGCGTCGAGCACGCGCACGTTGTTGCACCGGGCCAAGGACGGCGAGCTGGCCGCGGGCACCACGGCGGCGGCCGAAGAGCTCGTCGCCATCGGCGAGGCGTTTGGCAAGGCGGGACACCGCGTCTTCTCGGTGGCGAGCGATCTCTGGGACCTCGATTACGAGTTTGCGTGGATGTCGGAGATCTCTGTCCGCGCCGGCGTCCCCGTCACCTACCAGGTGCTCCAGGCGGACTTCAACCCGGAACTGTGGCGCGAGTGGATCGACCGGGGCGTCGCGGCCAACCGGCGCGGCGCGTGGCTCGTGCCGCAGGTGGCGGGCAAGCCGACGTCCCTGATGGTCGGGTTCCAGTCCGTCACGCATCCGTTCGCGCACCACCGCACCTATCAGGAGATCGCCCACTTGCCGCTCGACGAGAGGGTGGCGAAGATGCGCACGCCGGAGGTGCGGGCGGCCATCCTCGGAGAGCGCGTGACACCGGGCGGCTTCGTCGACCTCATGCGGCGGAACCTGCACAAGCTGTTCCCGCTCGGCGACCCGCCCGACTACGAACCGCCACCCGAACGGAGCGTGACCGCACTGGCCGCGGCGCAGGGTCGGACGGTGGACGAGGTCCTCTACGACCTGATGCTCCAGCGCGACGGCCGCGAGCTGCTCTACCTGCCGTTGCTCGACTACTCGGCGTGCAACCTCGACGTCGTGCGCGAGATGCTCGTGCACCCGGCAACCGTCCTCGGGCTGGGCGACGGCGGTGCGCACTGTGGCGTGCTGTGCGACGCCAGCCTGCCGACGTTCATGCTGGCGCATTGGGCCCGTGACCGCAGCCGGGGCGAGAAGCTGCCGGTGGAGACGGTCGTCCATTTGCAGACACGCCGAACGGCGGAGCTGTACGGCTTCCGTGACCGTGGTCTGCTGGCGCCCGGCTACCTGGCGGACCTGAACATCGTGGACCACGACGCGCTCGTGCTCGAGCCGCCCGAGATGGTCTACGACCTCCCCGCCCAGGGCAAGCGCCTCGTGCAACGGGCGCATGGCTACGTGGCGACGATCAAGTCCGGCGCCGTGGTGCGCGAGCACGACAACGCGACGGGGGAGCTGCCGGGTCGGCTCCTACGCGGGCCGCAGCCGCAGCCCGTTACGGCAAGCTGAGTTCGGTCGTCAACGGATTCGGAGGTAAGTCCATGAGTGGCGCGCGCAAGGGTCCCGTGGTGGAACACGCCGACGGCGACGTCACGGTGAGCGTGCAGGGTCGTGTCGCACTCGTGACCATCGACCGCCCGGCGAAGAAGAACGCCTTGACGCAAGCGATGTACAAGCGGTTGGCGGATGCGCTGCTCGAGGCCGACTCGGACCCGGACATCGGGGCCGTCGTCATCACCGGCGTCGCCGACGCGTTCACCGCGGGCAACGACCTCGCCGACTTCATGGCCGGGAACAGCCTCGACGAGACTCATCGGTTCCTCGAGGCAATTTCCTCGGTCCACGTTCCGCTGATCGCCGCGGTGAACGGATTGGCCATCGGGGTGGGTCTGACGCTCCTGCTGCACTGCGATCTGGTCTTCGTCGAGCCCACCGCAGACCTGTCGGCGCCGTTCGTCGCGCTCGGTCTCGTGCCCGAGGCCGCGTCGAGCTTGCTGCTCCCGCGCGTTGTCGGTGAACGGCGGGCCTCGGAGATCTTCTTGACCGGCCGGCACGTCAGTGGCTCCGAAGCCGTGGAATGGGGACTCGCCAATGCCGCCGCCAGTCCGGTCCTGCCGGTCGCGCTCGAGGCGGCCGCGCGCGTCGCCGGACAACCTCATGACGCTGCCCGTACTTCGAAGGCTCTCCTTCGGTCGGGTGAGCTCACGGTGCGGGGCCGGATGGCCGAGGAGATGGCCGCCTTCGCCGACGCTTTGAAGGGCCCGGAGTTCGCGGCTGTCATGGCCGCTCGAAAGTCGCGGTAACGGGTCGACTGCTGAGAACGAGCTGAGGCGACTCGCTGGGCCAGGCGCGCTCGAAGCGGCCCTGCGCTCCTCTGGTACGCCGGTTAGCTTGGGGAACCAACAGAGGAGACGGCTATGGCATACCTGATCACTCACTTCTACGAGGGCGGCACCAAGGAGCAGTACGAGGCAGTCGTCGCTGCTGCACACCCTGAGGGCGGCCTTCCGCCCGGGCAG
>DATAYX010000362.1:0-12453 GCA_036272355.1 Acidimicrobiales bacterium | reverse complement strand
CTTCTTCAGTGCCGGCGGCAGCCAGGTGCTGACGTCGTAGATCGCCTCGGGTTTGCCGGCGATGCTCGCCTGCGTGGCCGGGTACCACACCTCGACGGGCGCGCCATCGGTCGGCAGCGTCAAGGTCGTCTCGCCGATCGCGAACGGCCCGGGAGTGGTGTAGCTGGTCGGGGTGACGTGATGGACCACGGGAACGGTGTCGCCATCGAGCACGTGCGTGCCCGATGCGGCGAGGGACGCCGTCGACGCCCCGGCGGGCGCGCTCGCAATAAGGGCGGCCGCAGCGAACGCCACGACGAACCCACGAACCAGACAGGGGGCGGACCGCCCGGCCCGTATCCAGGACACTCGGGCGTCCATGCCCCTCCTCATGTGCAAAGCCTCCCAAGCATTCCCACGCCGTGCCACGCCGTGAAACGGTCGGCTGAGGCTAACCGCATGCGCTCAGCCTTCGCCCGCGGCCGCCCGGAACACCGAGTCCAGCGCGCGCCAGTCCGTCGACACGAAGCGGTGGGCGATGAGCCAACGATCGCCGACGGGCACCAGGCGGTCGCGATAGCGACCCATGTGATCGAGCCCGATCTCCGTGAAGACCGTGAAATAGCTCGCGACCGTCGCCTCGCTCTCCGACACCGCTTCGAAGCGGACGTTGGTCACCGTGTGCCGCACGACGCGTCGCACCCCGCCCGACGCACGGGCCGACGACGCCACTCCCTGCGCCTGCTGCGCGGCCGTCGCGCCCCCGAAGCGCTCCACGATCGCGGCGCGCCCGACCAACGGCGGCTGACCACGGATCTCGAGCACGCCGTCCTCGCAGAACGCGCCGGCGAAGTCGTCGAGCTGGTACCGGTCGCCGGCGTGCGAATACTGCGCCAGCGTGTCCCGGCACTGCTCGCGCGCTACCAGCTCCCAGAGTTCCATCGGCCGATCACGCTAACCACGCCAGCCGAGCGACGACCAACACGACCACGGGACACCCCCGACCTGCGCGGCGGCCTCTCGTGACGTCAGCCCCCCACACGCGAAACAGCCCGCCCCGAAGGGCGGGCTGTTCGTCGAAGGGCTCTACGAGCGGGGGCTCAGGCCGCTGCCATCCCGACCATCGGCTTGTTCAGCACGATCCCGCCGGTCGAGCCGAGGAAGGCCGCGTCGCCGAAGCTGAAGATGCCGCCGTCGGTCGCCACCTCCCAGTACCCCAGGCCCGTGGGCGTGCTGGCGATCCCGACGACCGGCTTGTTGAGCGGCTTGCCGCCCATGGAACCGAAGAACTGGGCGTCGCCGTAATTGAAGATGCCGCCGTCGGAGGCCACGAGCCAGTACCCGCCGCCGTCAGGCGTCGCGGCCATACCCACGACCGGCTTGTTGAGGTGGATCGAACCGGTGGAGCCGTAGAAGGCGGCGCCCGGACCGAAGCTGAAGATGCCGCCGTCCGATGCGACCTCCCAGTAGCCGCCGCCCGTGGGGTTCGCCGCAATTCCGACGATCGGCTGGTTCAGGTGCTTGCCGCCCATGGAGCCGAAGAACGCGGCATCGCCGAAGCTGAAGATGCCACCGTCTGAGGCCACCTCCCAGTAGCCCATACCGTCCGGCGTGCTGGTGATACCCACGATCGGCGCGTTGAGGTGCTTGCCGCCCATGGAGCCGTAGAAGGCGGCGCCCGGACCGAAGCTGAAGATGCCGCCGTCCGAGGCGACCTCCCAGTAGCCGCTGCCGTCCTGACCGGCGGCGATGCCGACAACCGGCGCATTCAGGTGCTGGCCGCCCATGGAGCCGAAGAACTGGGCGCCGCCGAACGAGAAGATGCCGCCGTCGGAGGCCACCGTCCAGTACGCCTGCCCGGCTTCGACCGCACCCGCGGTGCAGGCCGCGCCCTGCGGACGGGACACACCACGCTGGTCGGTCGGTGGGCAGTTGGTCCCGCCCTGACCGATCGCCGGCGAGCCGGTCAGCGGCACCATCGTCTGGGTCGGGCCGCCGAAGTTGCCGAGCGCAGTCAGGAAGAAGTTTCCCCCGACCTTGTCGCTCGACACCGGTGTCACGCAGGTGTTGTCGCCAAGGACGTTGTGGCCGCCGGATACGATCGACTCGGCTCCGGAAGCGGCGTCACAGCCGCTCTGGACGATCGAGCTCCCGATCGCACCGCCGCTACTCGTGTTGTTGTTGTAGATGGCGGATGCGTCGTCCGAAGTGTTCCCGTTCACGGTGGCGAAGCGCAGGCTCAGAGAGCCACCGTCGAGGAACACGCCACCACCTTGGTCACCCGACCCCGTTGTGCTGTTGTTGGCGATGGTCGCATTCTCGGCCTGCAGCCCGTCGTCGACGTACAGTCCGCCGCCGAAGCTGGCGGTATTGCCCGCCACCGAGGACGCCGTGAGGATCAGCGGGCTGTCGTTGTAGATGCCGCCGCCGTCACCGCCTGCTGCAGAGTTGTTCGACACGTTCGTCCCTGTCACGGAGCCACCGTCCTCCAGATACAGGCCACCTCCGGTGCCCGAGTTCGTCACTTGGTTCTGCGTCACCTGGTCGTTTGCGAAGGTCGTGCTTTCCATCTCGTCGAAAACGGCGCCACCTTCCGAGCCGGCGCTGTTCCCCGACAAGGTCGTCCCCGTGACCGAATCGCTGTTGTTGGTGATACAGCACGCGAACGCCCAGATCGCACCGCCTTCGCCGTTCGGGTCGTTGGCTCTGTTGTTGTCCAGAACGGATCCACTGACCGAGCTGGAAGCGAAATCGACCCAGATCGCGCCACCCTCGCTGTCGCTGCCTGTGGCGATGTTGCTGTTGAGTGTCGACGCGCTCACGGTGACCGAGGAGCCTTCAGACCCCGCAATCGCTCCACCGAGCGCGCCGTCGACGATGTCGGTGGCCGAGTTGCCCGACACGGTCGAGGTCGCAATGTTCACCGTGTCACCGGTGCCGTTCGCGGCGATGGCGCCGCCGATGGCCTCGCCCCCGTGGCCGTTGGCCTGGTTGTTGTCGATCGTGGTGCCCGTGATGGACGGCCCGCCCTGGTCGTTGACGAGAGCACCGCCCTCGGCGAAGTGACCGTCGGCGATGTTGCCCGAGATCGTCGAGTTGGTGATGGAAGCCAATCCGAAGTCAGCGAAGATGCCACCGCCCTCGGCGTCCTCGTTCGACGTGTTGGCTGACACCGTGTTCGAATCGATCGTGACACCGTTCAGGACCGCGGTGTCATCGCTGTACATGCCACCGCCGAAGGCCCCGTTGCTCGCATTGGATGACGCACTGTTGCTGGAGACAAACCCGCCGTCCACGATCAGCGACCCATTGTTGAAGATGCCCCCTCCCTCGACCTCGTTGCCCGCCGTGGTGGTGGCGTTGTTGTTGTTGACCAAAGTGTTCGTCAGGCTGACCTGGCCGTCGTTATAAAGCCCACCGCCCCTGGGGTGACTGGCGCTGTCGTTGGCGGAGTTGCCAAAGATGGATGAGTTCGAGACCCACAGCTGGCCGCCGTTGTCGATGCCGCCGCCGAGCCCGGCCGTGTTGCCGATGACGATGTCCCCATCGAGCTGCAACAGTGAGTCGTCCGGGACCAGGATGCCGCCTCCGTCGCCGCTGTTGCCGCCCTGCAGAGTGACGCCCGACAGCATCACGTCGGCGAGTGCCGTCGAGCTGGCCGCATGCACCTCGAGCACCCGGTCGGTGGGGCTCGGGGCCTGCTGGATGGTGGTCTGGACGTTCCCAGCCCCGACGATGTCGAGCCCGTCGGGGTAGGTCGCATCGAGCTGCGCGCCGAGCGTCAGCGTGAACGTCCCGGCGGGCACGTCGACCTCGATCGTTCCCCCGGCTGGGTTCAGCCCTCCTAGCGCGTCCGCCTCCTCGATGGCGGCGCGCAACGAGCACTGGCCGTTCGAGTCGGCGCAGATCCCGTCGCCGTGGTTCGCATCGTCCGTGTCGTTCGTCGTGTTGACCACGAAGGTGTGAGCGGGCGTGGCCACGGCGAAGTGTGGCGCCGACCCGAGGAGCGGCAACTGCGCGTGCGAACTGCTGTGTGGCTGTGGGCTCGCCGGCGTGGTCACGGCATGCGGAGTCGCGTGGGACGCCGCATGCGACGTCGCCGCGCCCGCCGGCGCTGCGCTTCCCAGGACGCCGGCTGCGCCCAGTACGGCGCCCGAGGTGCCGAGCACGAGGGCGACAGCCCCTGTGACGCTCAGTCCGCGCGCGACGACTGAACTCGAAACGGCACGCGAAGACAAACGACGACGAATACGCATGAGCGAGGCCTCTCTGTTCGCCAAATCCTCTGCAGCCCAGCCGGCTCTCTGCCGCATCGCCTGGATCACTCGATTTGTAGCCCTGTTCGTAGCACCGAGACGTAAGGCAAACAAGGATCAAACGGCGAAAGTTCCCGCGTCACGAAATGAGCGGGACTCCCAACCCCAGTTATGTCACTGGCGTGTTCCAACGCTTCGTCCACACTGGTCGTCAACGCGAACCACCCGCCCCGAGGGGCGGGTGGTTCGGTCGAAAGACACCGGGTTGGGTCGCGTCAGGTCGACGCGATCCCGACCACGGGCTTGTTGAGCGGGATGGCGCCCATGGAGCCTTGGAACACGGCGTCACCGAAGGCGAAGATGCCGCCGTCGCTGGCCGCCAACCAGTAGCCCTGTCCGACGGGCGATCCGGCCATGCCGACCACCGGCTTGTTGAGGTGTGTGCCACCCATGGAGCCGAAGAACCCGGCGTCGCCGTAGTTGAAGATCCCACCGTCGGAGGCCACGGTCCAGTACCCACCGCCGTCGGGCGTCGCGGACATGCCGACGACCGGGGCGTTGAGATGCAGGCTGCCCGCCGATCCGTGGAAGGCCGCCCCCGGACCGAAGCTGAAGATGCCGCCGTCGGAGGCGACCAGCCAGTAGCCACCGCCCGCGGCGGCCGCCATGCCGACCACCGGCTTGTTGAGGTGCGTGCCACCCATGGAGCCAAAGAAGCCGGCGTCACCGAAGGCGAAGATGCCGCCGTCGGAGGCCACTAGCCAGTAGCCCTGGCCGTCGGGCGTGGCCGCCATACCGACCACCGGGGAGTTCAGGTGCAGGCTGCCCGTCGAGCCGTGGAAGCCGGCGCTCGGGCCGAAGCTGAAGATGCCGCCGTCGGAGGCGACGGTCCAGTAGCCGTTGCCGTCGGGCGCCGCTGCCATGCCGACCATCGGCTTGTTGAGGTGCTGACCACCCATGGAGCCGAAGAAGGCCGCTCCCCCGAAGGTGAAGATGCCGCCGTCGGAAGCCACCATCCAGTAGGACTGGTTGATTTCGACCGCACCGCTGTCACAGGCGGCACCCTGAGGCCGGTGCACTCCGCGCTGGTCGGTCAGGGGGCACGCCGTGCCACCCGCGCCGACGGCGGGGGAGGTCGAGAACGGCACCTCGGTCTGGGTGGGACCGCCGTTGTTGCCGAGCGCACTCAGCCCGAAGTTGGAGACGTTGGCCTGGTCGCTCGACTGCGGTGTGACACAGGTCGTGTCCCCGAGCACGTTGTGACCACCGGAGGTGAACTGTCCCGTCGCGACGGCACCGCCGGAACTGCAGCTCGCCTGGATGATCGAGCTTCCGATGCTGCCATTTTCCCCGTCGTTGTAGATGGCGGAGCCATCGGACGAGGTGTTCCCGTTCAGGGTCACGAACCGCACGTCGATCGAACCGTTCGCGAAGATGCCACCACCTTCGTCCGTGGCGCCGCTCGTGCTGTTGTTAGCGATGGTCGAGTTCTCCGCGTTCAGGGTGTCGTCGAGGTAGAGGCCGCCGCCCTCGTTGGCCGAGTTTCCAGAAACGGTCGACCTGATCAAGTTCAACTCAGAGGCCGTGTAGATACCTCCACCGAAGGCCGTGCTCACGTTGCCGACCGTGTTGTTCGCGATGGTCGTGTCCGTCAAGGTGCCGCCGTCATCGAGGTACAGCGCACCGCCGCCGCTGTCGGGTCCCGACGCGGTGTTGTTGCTGAGGGTCGATCCAGTGACTATGACCGGCTCGCTTTCTCCCCAGATGGCTCCGCCGTATCCACCGGCGGTTGCGTCGGCGGCCGTATTCCCCGAGAGGGTCGAATTGGTCACCGTGACCGTCCCGTCAGTACAGCAGGTCGAGATCGCACCGCCGAGGGCTTCGTCTCCGCCAGCTGTGGCCTGGTTGTTGTCCAGCGTGCTGCCACTGATCGACGTCGCGCCGGCTGTATCGATGGCGATCGCGCCACCATTGGCGAAATAGCCGTTGGCTGTGTTGCCTGAAATCGCCGAATTGGTGATGGAATCGAGTCCGAAGGTGTCGTAGATGGCGGCGCCGTAGGCCCATTCATGATTGGGGACGCTGGCCGTCGCGCTGTTGTTGTTGATCGTGACGCCACTCAGATCCGTCGCGCCGTCCACGTAAAGGCCACCGCCACCGATAAGCATGTTGCTGGGGCCATTGGAGCTGATGGTGTTGCCGGACACCGAACCTCCCGCCATGATCAGAGAGCCGTCGTTGCCAATACCGCCACCGAACGACTGGTTAGTGGTTGCTGAGTTGGCTGTGTTGCTGTTGACGGCGGTGTTGACAAGGCTCGCTGCGTTGTCGTTGTAGAACCCGCCAGCGAAAGGCTCGCCGCCGCTGTCGTCCGCAGTGTTGCCACTGATGGACGAGTTCGTCGCCCACAGCGAGCCGTCGTTGTAGACCCCACCGCCGAAACCGGCCGTGTTGCCGGTGACCGTCACGCTGACCAATTGCACCAAGTCGCTGGCGTCGTCAATCGCGATGCCACCACCGACGTCGTCCGACACCAAGCCACCTTGAATCGTGACGCCGCTCAGCATCACGCTGGCCCCCTCTGTCGAGGACACTTGGGACACTTCCAGAACCCGTGAGGTGGGGCTGGCCATCTGTTGGATCATGGTCGAGCCGGCGCCCGCGCCGATGATGTCGAGCCCGGCCGGGTCTGACGCACTCAGCTCTTCACCCGAGCTCAACGTGTAGGTGCCCGCAGGAACATTCACGTCGGTCGTCCCCATGGCAGGGTTCGCCGTCCCGCTTGCATTGGCCTCTTCGATTGCTGCCCGAAGAGAGCAATTGCCGTCCGAATCGGCGCAGACGCCGTCGCCAGGGTTCGCGTCGGAGGTGTCGTTCGTCGTATTGACAGTGAACGTCGCCGCGGCGGCGGCGAGTCTCGGTGCGGCGCCCAGAGCCGGGCGCACCGTGTGAGGAGCATTTGCCGGCCCCGCGAGATGAGGCGCGACGTGCGACGACGCATGTGGCGCGGACTGGTGCGACGTAGCGGCACCCGCCGACGTACTCGAGAGCGCTGCAAACGGCACCACGACGAAACCGCCGACGAGCGCCAGAGCGCTTAGCAAACTGAAACCGCGCGGAACCACGCGCCGAGGGCGCGCGCCAGCGTGTGTAGAGGGACGAAGTTCTCGCATACAAGCCTCCAGGGAAAGTCGCCAAGGATGCCCCGGCTGCTTGTGTCAGACCCGAGCACTCAATCCAAATGGATCGGTGCCTTCGTAACACCCCAGTGGGCGCGGTTCAAGGACTTCGTCGCACTATTTGTGAAAAAACACGTCGAAGCCCCAGTTCGGCTCTCTTGCAACCGCGGTGAACTCAGGCTCTTCTCAGATCCAGGACGCGCCGTGAGGTGTTTGCCCCCAGCTCAACGCCCCTTCCACACCGGGTCTCGCTTCTCGATGAACGCGGTCGCCCCCTCCTTGGCGTCCTCGCTGCCAAACACCTTGGGTTGCCACTCCGCCGCCAGCGCGCGCGCCTTCTCGAGGTCCGTCGACGCCGTCCATACCAGCTCCTTGGTCGCCTGCAGGGCGAGCGGGCCGTTGCGCGCGATGCGCTCGGCCAGGGCAATCGCCGCTTCGAGCACCTCGCCGGGCGGAACCACCTGATTGATCAGACCCAAGGACTGTGCGCGCGTGGCGTCGATGGGGTCACCGGTCAACGTGAGCTCCAACGCGATCGCGAGCGGGATGCGCGAGCTCACGAACACGCCCCCGCCGGCGGCGAACAACCCGCGCTTGACCTCGGGCACTCCGAACGAGGCGGCATCCGAGGCGACCACGACGTCGCAGCCGAGAAGGAGCTCGAACCCCCCGGCGACCGCCGTCGCGTTGGCGGCACCGACCACGGGCACAGCGATCTCACCCTGTATGAAGCGCCCGAAGCCCTTCATTCCTTCGGGCGATCCTCCTACCGTGCTGCCTTCGGCGAAGGCCCGGAGGTCCATGCCCGCGCAGAACGCCTTGTCGCCGGTGCCGGTCAGCACCACCGCCCGCACGTCCGCGTCGTTCTCCGCCTCGATCATGCCGAGCCCGATCTCGGTGAGCAGCTCGGGGTTGAGAGCGTTGCGCGCCTCGGGTCGGTTCAGGCGAAGCACCGAGACGGCTCCCCTGCGCTCCTTCACCAATACCGGCTCCGACGAGGTCATTCCTTCAGGGCTCATGGGCCCACATTTCCCCCAACCTGCCGATGAGGACAAATCCTTTTCGCAGGAACCGCCGCGGAGGCGGCGCTCGACACCTCGAGGGACAACCGAACAATCTGGACCGCCTCGAATGCGCGGTGACGGCTCACCGAGCCGGATGGCTGTGGCTCCCCGTGTTCGTCAAGGGCTGACTGCCGGCGTGGAGCGCGCTCGATGCCGCGAACAAGGGACCACTCCACACGGCCACCGTGGCGGCGATGGCACACAGGAGCCCAGCCGCCGCGGCCCTGCCATTGTTGATGCGCATGGGCCCACTCTCCAGCACGAATGTGAGGGAAGTGACAGAGCAGCGTAAGAACCACCTGTGAATCCGGCCGGCGTTCCGGACAGATCCCGGACACCTGGGGCGCGGTCGCACCGCCGCTCCGTCGAAGAGGCCGGAATGTCGCCGAACCCCCTCGTCGCTTACCATGAAAACATGATTTTCGAACCAGCGGCGACGGCCCTGGATCCGGCTCCGTCCGACCCGGTTCCCGTCCAGCCGGCGCGGCGGCCGGACTCGGTGCGCCGGACCTCGACCATGATCATGTTCTGGCCGGAGGGCTTCGGTTCCGAGCTCAACCTGAAGGGCAGGGCACGCGACCTCTTCACCCCCGCCAGCGGCGAACCGTCGGTCATCGACCACTCCGACCTGCTCGCGGTCACGGGTCGCGCCCGTGACGTCGTGCGCATCGAGAGCGACCCCGCCAAGGCCGATCTTCAACGGCTCGTCGGCTGTCGCGCAGGAGGCAACCTGCGTTCGGCGATCGCGCAGGAGCTTTCCAGCGAGTACGAAGCCGGCACGCCTCTGCACCTGCTGATCGACGAAATCGCCGGCGCGACGCTCATCTCGGGCTTCACGTACTTCCGTTGGGCCGACGTCGTGCCCGGCATGCGCGAGCGCCTGGGCAATGGCCCTCAGAGCGACATGCGCGGCATCTGCTCGGGCTTCCGTGAGGGTTCGAGCGCCCTCTATCCGAACGGCGCCCTCCGCGGCGTGAGCTCGAACACTCCGGTGGCGCCCTCCCTGGGCGACCCTGCCGACCCGCTCGGCTGGCACGAGCTCGAAGATCCGCCCGAAATCGCCATGCGTCGGGCGCGTCGGATCGACGTGTGGCAGAGCGGCGACCGACTCGAGTTCGACACCATGTTCCGGGACAGCTGCTGGATCCCCGAGGGCCACGAGGTCGTCCTGCACGAGTACGAGGTCGTCGGTACCGCCGATCGCGCGAGCGGCGTGCTGCAGTCCGTCGAGGCGATCCCCCGGGTCCTTCCATATCCCGAGTGTCCCCTCGCAGCTCCCAACGCCCCGCGTCTAGTCGGCACGTCACTCCACGAACTGCGCACCGAGGTCCTTTCGCAGCTGCGGTCGGTCGACTGTTGCACCCACCTCAACGACGGGTTGCGCGCGCTCGCCGAGTTGCCCGTGTTGGCGAACGCGCTACCCGGATGACCGAGCCCAAAGCGACCGCGGCCGCCTCTCGGACCGGCCGCCCGCGCCGCTTCGAGTCGGAGGACGAGCTGCGTCTCCTCCTCGACGCGGCCATGGTCGTGATGGGACGCAACGGGTACGTCGACGCGTCGGTCGCCGACGTCCTGGGCGAGGCAAACCTGTCCACGCGCTCGTTCTACCGCCACTTCGAGTCCAAGGATCAGTTGCTCTGCGCGCTCTACCGTCGAGAAGCCGAGAACGCCGCGGCGCGGCTCAACGCCAAGGTCGACTCGGCGCCGTCACCGCGTGCGGCGCTCGACGCTTGGATCGACGAGATCTTGAGCCTGGGTCAGAACCGGGCAAAGGCGGCGCGGGTGCGCGTCCTCGGTTCGCGGGGCGCCATGCGGGCAAATGGGTACGCGGAAGAAACGCGCCACGCATCCAAGCTGCTGATGGCTCCCCTCGAGGCACTGCTGGCCGCCGGAGCCGCCGACGGTTCGTTCCCACTGGCCGACCCTCCGGCCGATGCCGACCTGATCCGCTCGGTTGTCTGGGCCGCCGCAGGACTGACGCCATGGAGTGACGGGTCGGTGTCGCGGTCCGAAGTTGCGCGTCAGGTGCGCTCGTTCTGTGCGCGCGCCGTTGGCGTCGCCTCCAGCGGCTCGGTCGAGCGCGGCTGATCGGCAGACGCCGGCCCGAACGCCAGCTGCTGCACCCACTCGGCCGCGCGGGCGTGGCCGGAAGCGGCCAACGTCGCCCCATGGTCGAAGTCGAACGGCGAGGGCGCCTCGGGGAACGCGGACGGCACGAAGTAGACCGCGCCGCCGCGTTGGGCGGCGGTTGCCTCTGCGCTCTCGAGCCTCGAGATCTGCAACTTGGACGTCATGAGCGACACGGTGCTCATGGCAGCGGCCACTGCACCGCGAGGTGGCTTGTGCCGGGGCGCCGTGGTCGTCAGGAACGCGTAGACCTCGTCAGCTCCGAGATCCAGTGCCTCGCTGGCCGGGCAACCTGCCGACAAGGATCCATCGACCAGCCAGCGGCCCTCGCGGTAGACGGGCGGAAAGATGCCCGGGATCGCGGCGGTCGCCAAGAGAGCGGACGCCACGTCGCCCTCGGTCATGACGACGATGTCACCGGTCAACGCGTCGGTGGCGACGGCCGCGAACGGCACCGTCGCCTCCTCGATCCGATCGATGCCCAACCACTCGTGGATGATCACCTTCAGCCGTTTGGTTGTCACCAGGTGATCGCGCATGCCGATGAACCCCGTGATGGCCCGGAACAGTTCGAACCGGAAAACGTCCTTGCGCCGAAGGTCGCTCCAGGCTGCCTCGAGCTCCTTGCAGCCGTCGATGCCCGGATGGGTCGCGTAAAAGGCTGCGTTGAGGGCGCCGATGGACGATCCCGTGAGCAGTTCAGGCTCGATACCCGCTTCGACCAGCGCCCGAATGCCCCCGGCTTGCATGGCGCCCAAGTTGCCTCCCCCCGAGAGAGCGAACGCCACCTTCATTCCGGTACCACCTCACTGCTTTGCCCCGGATGAGGTTAGGCGCCCAGCGCGCGGACCGCGCCGCTCGGGCTCAGCGCTTGTTCCGCTGATTGGCCGTTCCTTCGGAGAGCGACCACAGTGCGGGCTCGCCGTCGTCCACCTGCACGACGCCGTCGATCTCGAGCGCCCGCAAGTGGGACACCGTCTCGCCGACCGCGGCGCGGCGCATGAAGCCAGCGATGTCGTCCCACGAACGAGACCACCGCATGTGGGATGCGATGTCCCACGCGGTGTGCGGCCCCTCGGAGAGGATCGCTATCACCTCCTTGAAACGGTCCCGATGGTGTTGGCGCAGCTCCTCCAGGCGGGTCCGGAGATCGTCGAAGCGATACTCGTGAGCGGGAAGCACCTCGTTCACCTCGTAGGGTTCGAGCTTGTCGAGCGAGTCGAGGTAATCCCCCAGGGGGTTGGCACCAGCCTGGGGGTGGAACGGGATGTTCGGGGTGATGCGCGGCAACACATGGTCACCGGAGAGCATCAGCTCGTTGCGCGCTTCGTAGAAGCACAGGTGCCCCGGTGAATGACCCGGGGTCCAGATCGCCGTCAGGTCCCAGCCCGGCACCTCGGGCTGCGCCCCGTCTTCGAGGAGCACGTCGGGAAGCACAGGATCGACCAACGGTCGCACCGGCATGGCGGCGTTGCGGAGAGGCTCGAGTTCCTCCGCCGGTGCACCCATGCGCCGGAGCGCCGCCGCAACCCGGTCGAGCAGGTCTTCGGGCTCGTCGTAGCGATCGTGGATGAGCTCGGCGTCGGCGGGATGCAGTGAAATCCACGCGCCAGATGCCTCGCGGATCCGACCGGCGAGCCCGTAGTGGTCAGGGTGGATGTGGGTGACCATGACGCCCTGGACGTCTGCGACGTCACAGCCGACTTCGGTCAGGCCGCTCTGCAATGCCGCGAATGCATCGTCGGTGTTCCACCCGGCGTCCATCAGGTAGGGCCCGCGGTCTGTCTCGAAGACGTACACCAACACGTAACGCAGGGAGTTGTTCGGCAGCGGGACCGGAATGCTCCA
>DATAYX010000361.1:0-2760 GCA_036272355.1 Acidimicrobiales bacterium | reverse complement strand
GGCTTCCACTCGATGTCGCCGTTGCGGACGAGGCCCGGCATGCGCCGCGCCAAGAGCGGCAGCGCCTCCTGGAGCTCGGCGCGGGCCAGTGCGGCGCCCATGCAGAAGTGGATCCCGGCACCGAACGTCATCTGCGCCGTGCCGCGCTCACGTGTGATGTCGAAGACGTCGGGGTCGTCGAAGGCCTCGGGGTCGCGGTTGGCCCCCGCGAGCGAGGTCGACACGAAGGTGCCGGTCGGGAAGAGCACGTCGCGGTAGACGACGTCCTCGGAGGCGATCCGAGCGGTCCCGCGCACCGCACCGAGGTAGCGCATCGACTCCTCGACCGCACGGGGCGCTAGCTCGGGGCGCTCGGCCAGCAGGGCCCACTGGTCGGGGTACTCGCAGAACAGCGCCACCGAACAGGCCAGCTGGTTGCGCGTGGTGTCGGTCCCGGCCATGAGGACAGCCGTGGCCAGCATCGTCATCTCCTCGATCGAGAGCCGGTCGCCCTCCTCCTCGATGGCGATGAGGTCGCTCAGCAGGTCGTCCCGAGGGTCCGTGCGGCGCTCGGCGATCATCTCGGTGACGTAGTCGTTGAGCTCGCTGCCCGCCCGCTCGATCAGCGGCAGGTCCTCGGCGAGGTTGTTGTTGAAGATGCGGAAGATGTCCGTGGCCCAGCCCGAGAACAGCTTCCAATCTTCGGGCGGCGCCCCCAGCAGCTCGCAGATGATCGGGATGGGATAGGGCTCGCAGACGTCGGCCACCAGCTCGCACTCGCCCGACCCGGCCACGCGGTCGAACAGCTCGCTCACCACGGTCCGCATCGTGGGGCGCAGCCGGTTGGCCGAGGCAGGCGTGAAGGCAGGGGCGACCAGCCGGCGGAGCCGGGCGTGGCTGTCGCCCTCCATGGTGAGAATGGACTGGCGGCGGTTCTGCGCCCAATCCGAGTCGGCCAGCTCGGGCTGGCGCTGGACGAAGGAGAGGGCCGAGTGGAAGCGCTTGTCGCGCAGGACGGCGGTGACGTCCTGGAGCCGGGTCACCGAGAACCCCATGTCCGTCCGGGCGAGCCAGTGCTCGGCGCGGGCGGCCTTCACCGCCTCGATCGCGTCATGGCGCTCGAGCCCGATCGTGTCGAGATAGGGAAGCTCGAGCTCGGTGACCAGCTGTGGCATGTGGGACCCCCGGGCCGGACCGGAGCGTGGGTCGCGCCGGCCCGCCGGTCGAGGTTACTTCCCGGGTTTCAGGGCCGGATGACGCTGCGCGAGCACCGGCAGGATCAGCGACTTGGGCGTGAGGTGGGCCAGCGCCGCCGTGGCACGGTTCGCCACGCCCGGGATCACGACGGGACGCCCGGCGGCCAGCCCCTCGATGGCCGCCTTGGCGACGTCGGTCGCCGGCACCCACATGAACTTGGGCAGTGACTCGCCCGCCTCGGCGTCGGTGATGCCGGCGGACTCCGCGAAGCCGGTCTCGACGGGCCCGGGGCACAAGGTGGTGACGGTCACACCGGTCCCGCGCAGCTCGGCCCCGATCGCTCGGCCGTAGGAGAGGACGAACGACTTGGAGGCCCCGTAGCCGGCTTGGCCCGGGAGCGGCTGGAACGCCGCGGTCGACGCCGTGTTGAGGATCGCGCCGCGCTGGCGCGTGACCATGGGGGGGAGGAAGAGGGTGCACAGGTCGACGACGGCTTCGACGTCGGTCCGCACCATGGCGAGCTCGGCGGCGCGGTCGGCCCGGTGCACCGGGCCCATCGTGGTAAAGCCTGCGTTGTTGACGAGGATGTCGACGGTCAGGCCTCGTGCTTCGATCTGTCCCGGGAGTTCGCCGCGCGAGTCGGCATCGGTGAGGTCGGCCGCGATCACCTCGGCACGGACCTTGTGGGTGACGACCAGTTCGTCGGCGAGCGTCTTGAGACGATCCTCGCGGCGGGCGACAAGGGTGACGCCGTGGCCGCGCCGGGCGAGCTCCCGTGCGATCTCGGCGCCGATGCCGGACGAGGCGCCGGTGACGACGGCGGTGGTGTTCTCTTTGGGGGTGGGAAGGGGCATGAGGATCGATCGTAGGGGACCGCAGAGGCGAGGACTTCGGGCGCCCTCGTCCCACGGGGTGCACGCCGTATCCACAACAGATGAAGTTCGTGTGACCGCGCGCCGCTCGACCAGGGAGTTCGCGAAATACCTGTTCGCGTGGGGTTCACATGCAGGCGGGGCAAGCAGATACTTGGCACTACAAGCGAGCGGCAACTGGAGCACCCGCCGTTGCCCCGAGTGGAAAGGAGCTTGCCGATGCCATCGACACGCTCGATCGAGGAGGGCGATCCGCCGGGTTGAACCTGCGTCACCGAAGTCGGATTCGGTGGCGCCGCAAGCAGTTCGTCTGGAGTGAAGCCCGGCGTTTGTGTTTATGGCCGCGCTCGCGCCGGTGCGTGTGCCGGCCGGCCGACAAGGCGGCCCCCGCACCAGACAACGCCGCAGGCTGGGACCAGACCAACTGCAGACAGACAGAATCACTACGAGTGAAGGACCGGCCGGGAGGCCGGTCCTTCTCGCGCAGGGGCCGCGCGTCACTGGCCTCGAGATGCCAAGGTGGGACATGTCCGGGACGCGGCTGCCGATGTTCCCCCTCTCCGCCGTGCTCTTCCCGCAGGCGACCATGCCGCTCCATGTCTTCGAGCCGCGCTATCGCCAGCTGATGCACGACTGCCTGGAGGGCGACCCCCGCTTCGGCGTCGTGCTGATCGAGCGGGGGTCCGAGGTGGGCGGCGGCGACCAGCGCGCC
>DATAYX010000360.1:0-20608 GCA_036272355.1 Acidimicrobiales bacterium | reverse complement strand
TTTCATGAGAGTGATACTCTCGTTTGAGAGTTGTACTCTCACATAAATGGATCCTGAAGTCAAGAGTCCTCGCCCGTATGACACCACTCGCCGTCAAACGCGAACTCGACTGACTCGACTTGCCGTCGTTGACGCCGCCCGAACCCTGTTCCTCGAACGTGGCTACGCGGCGACCACAATCGAGGCCATAAGCGATCGCTCCGACACACCGCCCGCGACGGTGTACCGGTTGTTCTCATCCAAGTTCGGAATCCTCAGTGCTCTTCTCGACATCTCCGCGGTAGGTGATGACGAGGCCGTCGCCATGGGCGATCGACCCAACGTTCGTGAACTGCTCGACGACCCCGATCCCCGCCACCAGCTGTCCGGCTTCGCTCTGCTCGCTCGCGACGTGATGGCGCGCCTTGCACCCGTGCATCAAATCCTCGTGGGTGCGGCGAGCACCGATGCCGATGCGGCAGCGTTACTTGCCGAGCACATCCGACAGCGGCAGGTAGGCCAGGCCCGTATCGCTCGCGTCCTCGCCAAAGCCGGGGCGTTGCGACCCGACCTGTCCGAGCGTGATGCGGCGGACATTATTCACGCTCTCATGTCTCCCGAAGTCTTCCGCCTACTCGTCACAGACCGGCAATGGTCGCCCGAACGATACGGACGATGGCTCGGGGAGATCCTTATAGACCACCTACTTGGCCCCCTCCCGTCGCCATCCCGATAGCCACCTGATTGGGCGCTGGAGGCATAGCGGAACGAGGTCGTACCCGCAGAGGACAACGGCATCAAGCTCCCGTGGGAGGAGCTCCAGGACATCCTCACTTCAAATGAGGCTCGGAAGGCTGCGGTGAAAGCAGCGCTGTCGGTATAACGACGCTCGCCCGAATTTCAGAGGTTCTCGGCAAATTTTTCGGTCGCGACGACATCCAAACTCGGCGACGTCTCCGGACACAGGGAGGAGAACGGAACGGAGGGCGCCGATGAGCCCTGAACAGAATGACGAGACTGCACCGCCACCAGACGGTTGGCGGGGAGCGCTGACCCGGCGCTCCTTTTTGCAGCGCGGTGCGTTCACCACCGCTGCTGTTGCCGTGGCGAGCAGCGTTCCGGGGATCTCGACGTTCGTCGCGACCACTGCCACCGACGCTCCGGCCGTCGACACCGAGGTCAGCGACGCTGCTGATGAAGCCGGTCCTCTGACGGAGCCATTGATCGCGCACGTCAAGGACGCCGGCACGGGCGAGATCAGCCTGTTCCAAGGAGAACGAGAGGTCGTCGTCCGCTCTCCCTCACTCGCCCGCAGCTTGATGTCCGCCGCCCGCAAATAGCCAAGAACAACCGCCCCCCTCAGCGAACCAGCCCCAGGAGGAACTCCATGTCGTCACACCGAGAAGCACCCGAGATCTCGAAGGACCCGGTCGCCGACAGCACCGATCTCTACGCCTTCAGGAGCCCCGATGCACCGGGCACCGTCACGCTCATCGCGAACTACATCCCGCTCGAGGCGCCCGACGGCGGCCCGAACTTCTACGAATTCGCCGACGACGTGCTGTACTCCATCAATATCGACAACACGGGTGACGGCTTCCCAGACATCAGCTACCGATTCCGCTTCACGACCGTCAACAACACACCGGGCTCGTTCCTCTACAACGACGGGCCGATCACGTCGTTGACGCCGCCGTCTGCGACGTCGAACTGGAACCGCCAACAGACCTACACGGTCTCGCGCGTCGACATGCCGTGGAATCGATGGAGGAACAAGGGCGAGATCGTGCTGGGCTCCGGCCTCTTGTCCCCACCTTGCAACATCGGTCCTCTCTCGACACCGAACTACGGGGCATTGGCCAATTCCGCCATCCACTCCGTCGGCGCCGGACCCTTCTCGGCGAAAGTGTTCGCCGGGCAGCGCGCCGAGGGCTTCTACGTCGATCTCGGCGCCGTGTTCGACCTCGGCAACCTGCGCGGATTCGCCGGCGACCACGCCGGCGGCGGCGGCCCCGGACTGATGAACGGCATGCCCGGCGTCAATTCGACGGCCGACGTCAATGTGCACACGCTCGCGCTACAGGTCCCGGTCGACCAACTCACGCGCTCGGCGCCCTCGGGCCCGGGGGACTCCGCCGCGGTCATCGGCGTCTGGACGACCGCGAGCCGGCAAAGAGTGCGCGTGAGGAAAGACGGCGGCGACGGAGCCGGAGATTTCGGGAGCGGCCCCTGGACCCAGGTGTCGCGTCTGGGCAATCCGTTGACCAACGAGCTCCTCATCGGGATCGGCGACAAGGATCGGTGGAACGCCCTGCCGCCGACTTCCGATGGCGGACCCTTCCTCGAGTACTTCGCCACGCCGCTCCTGCCACAACTGCTGCCGTCTCTGTATCCGGGTGTCTTCCCCAACCTGGCGGCCTACAACAGCAGTGCGCACAACGTGCGGCCGGACATCGAGGCGATCTTCCTCACGGGAATCCCGACGGGCGTCATCACCCCCGCTCCGACCTTCACGAACTACAACGGGACCGGGATCAAAGCGGACATGCTGCGGCTCAACACCGCGATTCCTCCCGCGTCGAGCCCGAGCAACTTGGGTCTGCTCGGGCTCGATGTGGCGGGGTACCCCAACGGCCGTCGGGTCTTCGACGACGTGGCCACGATCGCGCTGCGGGCGGTGGCCGGGGCGACGCTGGGCTTCGTGACGTCCTTCACCGCCGACGGAGCCGCGGGGGTGGTCGACTTCGGGCTGACGACGGGTGGCGCCGACATCCCGGCAAAGGGCACCGAGAACTACCTCAGCACCTTCCCGTACCTCGGCACGCCCTACAGCGGCTATTCGAACCCGGCGCTGACCCCGGTGTCGGTCGCGCCCTGACGCCGTGGACGCCCACACGCACACCCACCACCTCACCGGACCCAGCGAGAAGGCGAGCGTCGTGGTCGACATCGGCGGCGACGTCGGGGCTGCCGTCGTCAGCACCCCGGCGGCGCTCGCCGGTACCGAAATCGAGATCCGGCGCTGCGACACCGCGTGGGACGGGACGCACGTCGCGGTCCGGGAACGGCACGTCTCCGGCGGCGTGATGCATGCCGCTTTCTTCCCGGCTCTCGAGTACGGGACCTACGAGGTCCGGATTCGAGGCGACGCCAAAGGCCCGGCGACAACGTTCACCGTCGAAGGAGGCCGCGTCAGCGCGACACGCCTTTCGTGGCCGTAAGCCGGATCGCCTAGGGACACCCTCCAGGAGTCACCGAGACTACGACCTGCAGAGGTTGGCCCACCGTCTGGACCGCCAGGTGCGTGTCGCCGGGCTTCGACGTGATCTTCCCGCCCCGCACGGCGGCACACCACCCAGAGGCATAGTGCTGCGAGGCTGCAATGACGATCACGGTCGAGGAACCCTGGGCCGCGACGCTCGGCGTGTAGATCATGCTGAACGCACCCGTGAACGGGTTGAACAGGAACGACTGGGGGTTCCCCGCGACCTCCTGCGGATAGGTCCGAGCCAGGACCTGGACGATGGGTGAATAGGTCCCATCGGGCAGGACCAGAGCCTCCGCCGACGAACCGGTTGGGTCGGCGTAGTACTTCCATGCCCAGTAGGCCCATCCGACCTCGTTTATGCCGGCCCACTCCGTGTCGAACCCGACCATGGGGACGCTCGTGGTGGCACCGAACTCACTCATGAAGATCGCAGGGCCGTTGGACTGGTACGCCGAGCTCATCGAGAGGCGCGTCACGTCCTGCTCAGCCGCCATCGTCTCTTCCGCCTGCAGGCATTTCAAGAGATCGACGGGGTCACCCGTCACCGGGCTGCGATCGCCGCAGTAATCGTGGAAGTTGAAGACGATGCGCTTGAAGGGCAGCGGCCCGAGCTGTGAGGGGATGTTGCCGCCGGTGACCCAGTAGATGTCGGGCTCCAAGAAGATCAGGTGGCGGTGGTCCACCGCCTGGATCGAAGGAATCACACCCTGGGCCGGCACATCAGATGGGCAAGTGAGCTGCGTCGCCCCGTTCGCCAGGAAGCTTTCGTGGGCGCGGCCGGTGTAGAAGCACTGGAGGTTTCCGGTGAATGTGGACCCGTCGGCCGTGATCGTCGCTGTCTCGAACGGCTCGTTGTACGGGTCGTAGCCGACCACCCACGGGTTGTTCTTGAAATAGTTCGCCACCGTCTGCCACACCAGGTCGAGCTGGCCCTGGAGGTTCCCCACCACGTCGTTGTTCCAGAAGTGCCCGACCGCGGTCTCCAGAGTCGGGTTCCCGTAGTTGTTGGACCAGCGGCCGCCGAGCGGCACGATCGGCACGTTGTTCGTGCAGACCGCCCAGTTTGGTGCGCCCTCGCCGCGGAAGTTCGTGTTGTAGACGTCCTGGTGCATGTCGAGGAGCGTGTAGATGCCGTGGCGGGCCAGCAGGTTGACCGTCGCCGCGACGTGGCTCAGATAGCGGAGTGCGACCGCCCGGTTGAACTCATGGGGATCGCCGGGAGTGCCGGGTGTGCAGATGCTCGGTTGGTTCGGCCCTCCCGTCCCCGGTTCCAGCGCCTGCCACTCGATGCCGAGCCGCACCATGTTGAACCCCAGTCTCTGGATCCGCGACGCATCGGTGTTGTCGAAGTTCCATGCCTTGCCGGCATCCGGATACGCCATGTACGGCGCGTGCTTGTAGACCACGTTGACGCCGTGCAGGATCACGACGCGTCCGTGCGAGTCGTAGATGTACGGCCCGCCTGGTGAGCTCATGAACGTCGGGACGCCGGATCCGACACCTGGCGACCCCGCCCCGGAGCTGTATTGGTACTGAACACCGGCGCCACTGAGCATCTGGATGTGCGGGCTCAGCGCGTTGAGGTTGGGCTGGTTGAGCACGTGCTGGCGGGGCGGAGTCGTCGTGGGCGAGCTGCCGGGTACGGTCGTGGTGGTCGTCGTTGTCGACAGTGCCGGAATCGATATCGACGGCGCGGTGACCGTCGTCGTCGTCGACCGTGCCAGGGCGTCCGGGGCTTGCAGCGAAGCCAGGACCGAGCAGATCGCAACAGCCACTGCGGCCAAGCCGAACATCCGGCCCACAACCCGAACCCGACCACGTGATGCCGGGCGCGAGCGCCCACACCGAGACCACCAAGAGTTCATGTCTGCCCCCGAGTGCGACCGAACGTGCTCCGAGCACTGTAACGGGCGGGGCCTGGAAGCAGCATCGACTTCTGACTGACTGAAGGACGGACGAAGCTCAGATCAATATTCCGTGCCGCTTGCGCCGGAACAGGTCCGCCGACGCCAACAGATCGGCCTGCATGGAGGACTGGTTCTCGAGGAGCTCGTCGGCCCACAACATCTGCAGAGCAGTGCGCACGCGGTCGGGGCGGCGGCGGGTGCGCACCTCGTCGAAGGCCGTACGCAGGACATGGTGGAGCAACTCCTTGTGGGGAGGCGGCAGGCCAAGTTCACTGCGACGATCGGCCAACAGGTCGGCGAATTCCTCGTACCAGCGCTGCGTCTCTGCATACGAGTCGCGCAGGACCGCCTCCGCAACGGCGATAGCTTCCACCTCGCCCAAGCCGTCGGCGGGCGGGTCCACCCTGAGCGTCCCGAGCGTGTACGCGCCGAGTCGAAGGCGGTTGGAGCCCGTGAACAGCCGGGCCACCGTCTCGACCGGCACCACCTTGGCGCCGCGTTCGGTGAAGAACTGCCGGACGGCGTCGTCCAACAAGAGGTAGGCCCGGTAGGACTCGCGTTCGCTCGGGACAAGGTCGACGAACCGCGAGGTGTTCGTGAGGCGCTCGACCGCGTCGGCCAGATAGGAGCAGCTGGCCTGGAAGGCGTCGGACAGGGCGCGGCCGAGCGCCGCGGTGGCGCCCCGGGGCCAGAACAGGAGCCCCACCACGATGCTGACGCCGCAGCCGATCGCCACGTCCTCGATCCGGGTCAGGCCGACCTTCCAGCCGAGCGGGTCGATGATGTTGAACAAGATGACCACGACCAACGTGAAGCCGGCCTGTCCGGCGGCGAAGGAGATCATCGACGGCGCCGTGGCCGCCACGAGCACCGCCAGCGGGAGCAAGACCCAGAGGAGCACGGTGTGATCGGCGACGCCCAACATAATGACCGCGCCGACCACGAAGCCGATGGCCGTGCCGCCGACGGCGCGCAGCGCCGTCGCGCCCGTGCCCAGGGCATTGGAGCGCAGCACGGAAAGGGTGCCGAGCACGACCCAAAAACCGTGCGACACGTTCGAGATCTCGGCGACGGCTACGGCGAGCGCGAGCGCGGCGGCTCCGCGCACCGCGTTGCGGAACCACACCGAACGGAAGGAGAGGTGTGAGAGCAATCGGTGGCCGAGATGGTGCGCCGACCATCCGCCGGGCATGCTCACCCTGCGATCCGTCGCCGGCTCCGCGCCTGCCGCCTCGAGCGCGGCATCGCCGACCATGCCCGCCGCGATCCCGAGCCCGCGCGCGTGAAAGCCGGGATCCAGGGAACTGCCCGCAATGCTGTCGTCTGCGGGCTGGTCCGCCGCCGCGGTCCCGGACTCCGTCGCGACCACGGTGGCCACGTCCGCCGCCAGATCGTCCTCGACGAGCGCATCCAGGCGACGGGTCGCTTCTTGGACGGCGGCGACGAGAGCCGGGTCGCTGACCGGGTGGCCCGAACCGTCGCAGATCAGTGCCGCCGCCTTCCGAAGCGTGTCGCCCGACGCCTCGATCACTGCGACAGCCTCGGCGCGCTCCGTTGCGAAGCGCGGGTCAACCAGGAGATGGTCGTCGCCGAGCAGGACGCAGATGCTCGCCACCCACTCGATACGGCCGACGAGCTTGGAGAGTGCGACTGCGCTGGCGGCCGCTCCGGTAGGTGGGTAGGGGGTCGCAGAGAATTGCGTGCGTAGTCGCGCCAGCGCGTCGCTGACGCCGGTCAGCAGCGACGGCTCAGCACCGCCGCGCGCCTGTGCACACGCCAGACGACCGATCGCATCCGCGGCGGCGGACAAGCGGCGGCGAAGGTTGTCGTGCCACGGGGGAGGCCAAAAGAGGAGGCATGCGGTGATGGAGGCGGCGCCGGCAAGCAGCCACCCGAGCAGGCGGTCGCCGATCGACGAGGCCGGCTGGGCCACCGCCACGGGCAGGACGAAGGTCAGGAGCACCGCGGTGGACGCCGTTGCGGCCAGCGGGGAGAGGATGCCGGCGAAGAGGACGACGAAGGCCACCACAGCCATGGTCACGACCGCTGCGACCTTGTTGGTCGACGCTGCCGTCCCGATGGCGATCAGCGCAGTTGAGAACGCGAACATCGTGAGGTACGACACGAGCCGCGTGCGCACCGGCCCGGTGAACTCGACGAGGAGGAGCAGGGCAAAGGATCCGAATGCGGCGAAAAGGCCGACCTGGGCGTTCGAGAAGTACACGTGCGCGATCGCGAAGATCGTCGGTATCACGATCGCCGCGCGCACTGCGCGCTTCATGACCAGGAGGTCCGGATCCTTGGCGCGGAGCCGACCGATGAATCCCGTTCGGGGGCCTCCAAGGTCTTCGAGCGCGCCGAGCTGGGTCATGGACTCCTGCCATCATTTCGGAGCACCCCCTGAAGGGCAAGCGGCACCGACGCCGGCTCCGGCTCCGGCTCCGGGTCAGCGCTTGGCCGGCAACGAGCGGGCGAACGTCGTGCCAAGCGTGACCCACTTGGACAGCTGCGGCTTGGTCCGCACATCCGCGCTGTCCACGCGGAGCCACCCCGACATTGCACGGCCCTGCATGACGGCGACCGACGCCTTGGTCGTCGACACGAGCTTGTCGGACTGCTCGGGGTCCACCCGCACCAAGATGCCGCCCTGGCCGCTCGCCGCGATCGCCATGTTCCCGCCGATGAGGAAGGCGAGACCGCCGAACATCTTCTTCTCGCTGAGGCCCTTCTCCTTCGCCACGAGCTCGCGGATGCGCGCCCCCAGGTCTTCGTCGTAGGCCACGTCGCCCAGCGTAGGCAGCCGCTGGTCGGCCGGGCCCGGCCGCCGGAACGAATCCGGCGGTGTGCACCGGTGGCCTCAGCCAGGAGGCAGGGCGTACGCCTCTTTGGCCGCGGTCAGGTCGAAGTACTCGCGCCAGGCGCGGATCCTGCCCTCGTGGAGCTCGAAGACCGCGGTGATGGGGAGGGTGACGGGGTGGCCGTTGAGCACGATGCGATCGGTCCGTTCGTTCATCACCACGTCGCCTGACGCAATCTGGTGGTGGACATCGAGGCTCCCGGGCTGCACGTCTTCGAAGTGTCGGACCCACGCCGCGATCGCCTCCTTCCCCTCGATGGGGTTGAGGGGCATGGCGTGGTACGTCGCGTCCTCGGTCAGGCAGCCGATGATGAAGTCCGAATCGCGTTGTTCCCAGGCCGCCACGAACTCACGCACAAGACGGTCGTTCGCGGCGGGTGTGTCGGTGTCGGCGTCGTCCCGCGGCATCGGAGCGACTCTAGTGAGGGGCGGCGGCCCTCACTCCATCTCGGCGAGGATCTCGCGGCAGCGCTTGGCGTCGCCGGCCAGCTTGGTCTGGAAGGCCTCCATGCGGGTCAGCTTGTCGGTCAGCTGCTTGGCGAGCGACTCGTTCAGGTCGGCGGCCTCCCGGAGCATGGCCTTCTGCACGGCGCGGGCCTTCGTGGTCGTGTCGCCCTTGTTGGCGCGGTAGGTCGCCTTGACCTCATCGAGGCGGGTCTCGAGGGTGAGGAACTCGCGGATCTCGTCGAGGTTCATGCCGAGGACCTCGCGCAGTTCCAGGATGCGCTCGAGGTGGGCCAGGTCGTCGAGCGTATAACGGCGCTCGCCGCCCGCCGTGTAGAGCGACGGCGTGAGCAGCCCGAGCTCCTCGTAGTAGCGCAGCGTGCGCGCCGAGACGCCCGCCCGCGTGGCGGCATCGCTGATCCGGATGCCGGCGTCGGCGGTCTCGCTCGCCGGCGCAGCTTTCTTGGTCTCGTCGGTCACGGGCATCTCAGTCCACCAACAACGGCTCGGTCTCGGCTACCGCCTCCTGGGCCGGCACCCACTCGCCGTCGGCCCTTGCCTCGGCGAAGGACTCGCCCGGCGTCCCCGGCTCCTCGTAGTGGTACTTGCCCCCCCGAAGCAGCGAAGCGAAAGCGCCGAGGAGGCACACGGCGGCCGCGAAGGCGAACGCCTCGGTCAGCCCGTCCGAGAACGCCGGCGAGATGAGGTGGGGGAAGAACTGGTGGCTCGTCAGGTAGGCCGCGGTGGCGTGGGGCAGGTGCGAGAGCGTCGCCGGGCCGAGCAGCGTCTGTATCGGGTTGTAGCCGAGGAAGGCGGCGAAGAGGCTGCCGACCGGCGGCAGGTGCGAGACCCGGGCGGCCACCGCCGGGCTCACGCCCTGCGCGGTGAGGCCGTGGAAGAGCGCGGACGGGAGCGTCGAGGCGAGCCCCAGGATCATCAGCGTGAAGAAGATGCCGATCGAGAGCACCTGCGCGGACGAGTTGAACGTGCCGGCCATGCCCGCGCCGGCGCCGCGCTGGGAGGCGGGGAGGCTGTTCATGATCCCGGTCTGGTTCGGCGCGATGAACATGCCCATGCCGACCGAGTTCAAGAAGATGAGGGCAGCGAAGGCGAAGTAGGAGAAGTTCACCGGCAGCATGATCAGCGCGACGAAGGTCAGGGCGACGAGCACCAGGCCGCCTGTGGCAAAGGGGCGAGCGCCGTAACGGTCAGCCAGCACGCCGCTGATCGGGCCGGCCAGGAGCAGGCCCACCGTGAGCGGGATCATGTAGATCCCGGCCCACAACGGCGTCTGTTCGAAGCTGTAGCCGTGCAGCGGGAGCCAGATCCCCTGCAGCCAGATGATCAGCATGAACATCAAGCCGCCCCGGCTGAGCGAGGCGAGGAAGCTCGCCACGTTGCCCGCCGTGAAGGCGCGGATGCGGAAAAGCGTGAGGCGGAACATCGGCTGGGCGACCTTTGTCTCGATGATCCCGAACGCGATGAGGATGGCGAGGCCCCCGAAAATCTCGGCCATCACGGCCGGGCTCGTCCAGCCCATCGTGTGGCCGCCATAGGGCAACAGCCCGTAGGTGATGCCCACGAGGATCAGGATCAATCCGGTGGCGAAGGTGATGTTGCCAAGCCAGTCGATGCGGGCCGGCGTGCGCACGCCGCGTTCTTCGAGCTTCACATAGGCCCAGAGGGTGCCGAGGATGCCGACGGGCACCGAGATGAGGAACACCAGCCGCCATTCGACGGGGGCGAGGAGGCCGCCGAGTACCAGGCCGACGAAGGAACCCGCCACCGCGGCGACGTTGTTGATGCCGAGTCCGAGCCCCCGCTTGTCGGCCGGGAAGGCGTCGGTGATGATCGCCGACGAGTTGGCGAACAGCATGGCGCCGCCGACGCCCTGCCCGATGCGCATGCCGATGAGCCAGATGGCCCCGTCGCTGCCAGTGAACGGCGTGATCGCCAGGAGGACGGAGAAGACGCTGAAAACGGCGAAGCCGAGGTTGAAGATCTTGACGCGGCCGAACATGTCGCCGACTCGACCGAGAGTGACGACGAGCACGGCCAGCACGACCATGAAGCCCATGAGCATCCAGAGCAGGTAGCCGGTGTTGCCGGGCGTGAGCGGATTGAGGTGGATGCCGCGGAAAATGGCGGGCAGCGAGATCAGCACGATGGACTGGTTGATGAAGACCATCAACGTGCCGAGCGTGACGGTGGAGAGCGCGATCCAGCGATAGGAGGAGTGCTCGGTGCCTCCGGGGCGGTTGCCGTTCGAGACAGCGCTGCCGTTCGTGGCGGCCGGGGTCAGGAGGGTCGCGGGCGTGGGGGTCGGGCGGGGCATCTCCAGAAAGTTTAACGTTAACGTCAGAGTAATGAATCGCGCCGGCTTTGCACCACAAGCCGCAGGCAGAGACTGATTTGGATGCAGCCGTGAGTTCTGCACCTAAAAGACCTTTTGGCCATTTTGCTGGTCGCAATGCCCATGGCACGATTGGCGGCGGCCGAGGATTACCGGCGTTGGGTTCGCCAGCCAACGCCGCAGCCTCGGGTTGGAGGGTGAGCATGGCTGGCCCCGGCAACCACTCATGGGGCGGGGCCAGCCTGCTCCCCGCGAAAACGGCCCCTATGGCCTCAGGCGTTAACCCAATCGGGCTGCACGCCCGCCCGGCGAAAACGGGCCACCTCGGGCGATGGCACGACGGAACGGCGAGGTGGGCGGAGCGGAGGGATCGTCTAGGGGGAGGGGGGAGCCTGCTGGGCCGGCGTGATGAGCGCGGCCTCGAAGACGGCGGTGACGTCGTGGGCGTAGGCGACGGCGGTCTCGCTGCCGAGCTGGGTGACCGACATCAGGATCGACAACATGAGCGAAATGATCCCGTTGGCAACGACGGCGGGGTCGATGTCCGTACGGACCGTGCCCGTGGCCTGGCCGGTCCGGAGCAGCTCCGTACAGGCCTTGCGCAGCTCGTTGAGGGCGGGCATCTCGAGGACGCGCGGCGTGACCTCGGGCTCGAGGCCGGCCAGGAGGCGCTTGGCGAGCGGGTGGCGTTCGACCGCGGCGACAAGGGTGAAGAGCAGCACCTCCTGCCAGCGGCGCATGTCGGTGCCGGCCGGACCGAGGGTCGAGGCGACGCCCTCTTCGATCACCCCGGCGGCGTCCTCGTCGACCGCCGCGAAGAAGAGCGCTTCCTTGTTGGGGAAATACGCATAGGCGACCGTGCCGCCGACGCCGGCGTCGCGGGCGATGTCGGCGACCGAGGTGGCGCGGTAGCCGTCCCGCCCGAATCGAGCGACGGCGGCCTGCAGGATGGCCCGCCGGGTCTGGGCGCCCTTCGTCTCCGGCGCCTGTTCTGCCTGCTCCGGCTGCTGGTCTTGCTGGTTTGCCTGGTCAGGAGCGGTTGCCATCGGTGCTTGCTCTCCGCTAATATGAGTAATTGAGAGAATCTTTCAAATAGTCTACCATGGATGGTGTTCGCCGAGCGGGAGGCACTACGAGCAATGACACAGACCGCGACCGTCAGCAAGAAAGAGACCAAAACGCAGTCGAGCAACCCGGACAACACGGTCCCGACGCGTCGGATGGACTTCGAGGAGTCGATGCGGGACCTGCCCAAGCACTTCGCCCGGGACGGGGACCTGATCGGCAGCCACGTGACGATGGCCCTGTCGTCGGTGTTCCCCGACGGCGAGGACTACTTCGTGCGGTCGGTGCGGAATTATCGAGACAAGGTGACCGACCCCGCGCTCAAGCGCCAGGTCGCCGGTTTCATCGGCCAGGAGTCCGTGCACGGGCGTGAGCACCGCGTCTTCAACGACCGCCTCGCCGAGCTCGGCTACCCGGCCAAGGAGTACGAGGCGGTGACCCGGATCGGCCTGAAGATCCGCGAGAAGCTCCTGCCGGCCAAGTCCAACCTGGCGGCCACGGCTGCGCTCGAACACTTCACGGCGACGCTGGCTGAGCTCGTTCTGACGAACGAGGAGATCCGGGACATGATGGGCGCGGACGCGGTGCGCGACCTCTTCGTCTGGCACGCGCTCGAGGAGTCCGAGCACAAGGCGGTTGCCTTCGATGTCTACAAGGCGGTCGGCGGCGGCGAGCGGCTCCGCGTCTGGACGATGAACTTCTTCCGCTTCGGCTTTGTGGTCGGCATCGGCTTCTCCGTGCTGCTGTCGCTGCTGCGCGACCGGGCGACGTACAAGCGAGGCGCGCTGCGCAAGTCATGGAAGCGCTGGAAGACCTCCCCGATCATGGACCCGGCCCTGTGGCGCCAGCTCAAGGACTACAACAGACCCGACTTCCATCCCAACGACAGCGACACGACCGAGCTGGTGGAGACCTGGCGGGCGGCGCTGTTCGGGGAGAACGGCACGTTGAACGACAAGCTGACATCGGGCAAGGCCGCCTGATGACCGAGACGGTCGTTGAGTCGGACGGCGTGCACCTCGACGTGCTCGTCGTCGGCGCCGGGCTCTCGGGTGTCGGCGCCGGCGCCTATCTCGAGGCCGAGTGCCCGTGGGCGTCGTACGCGATCTTCGAGGCGCGCGACGCCATCGGGGGCACGTGGGACCTGTTCCGCTATCCCGGGATCCGCTCGGACTCGGACATGCACACGCTCGGCTACTCGTTCCGGCCGTGGGACGGCGAGAAGTCGATCGCCGACGGCGACTCGATCCTGCAGTACATCAAGGAAACGGCGGCCGAGACGGGCGTCGACCGCCACATCCGGTTCAACCACAAGGTCACGGCGGCGAACTGGTCGCCCGAGGCGTCGCGCTGGCAGATCACGGCCGAACGGACCGACACCGGCGCGGTGCTGCACCTGACCGCGGGCTTCCTCTTCAGCTGCAGCGGCTACTACCGCTACGACCACGGGTACCAGCCCGACTTCGCCGGCATGGCGGACTTCGGGGGCACGGTCGTGCACCCCCAGGCCTGGCCCGAGGGCCTCGACGTGACGGGCAAGCGGGTGGTCGTGATCGGCAGCGGCGCGACGGCCGTCACGCTGGTGCCGGCGCTGGCGCGCTCGGCCGCGCACGTGACGATGCTGCAGCGCTCCCCCACCTACATCGCCTCCCTGCCCGAGAAGAGCCCGGCGGCGAAGGTGTTCCGCGCCCTGCTCCCGGCGAAGAAGGCCGGGACGGCGACGAAGTGGTTCCACGCCCTGGTGACCCAGGGCTTCTACCGGGTATGCCGGCGCTATCCGAAGCAGATGCGGCGGATCCTGACCCAGGGCGTGAAGCGCCAGCTGCCGCGCGGGTTCGACGTCGGGACGCATTTCACGCCGAAGTACAACCCGTGGGACGAGCGGTTCTGCGCGGTGCCCAACGGCGACCTGTTCGCGGCGATCCGAGACGGGTCGGCGTCGGTGGTGACGGACCACATCGAGCGCTTCACCGAGAAGGGTCTGCTCTTGGAGTCGGGCACCGAGCTCCAAGCCGACGTGGTGGTGACCGCCACCGGCCTGCAGCTTCTCTTCCTCGGCGGCATCGACGTCAGTGTCGACGGCGAGAAGGTCGACCCCGCCGACCACCTCACGTACAAGGGCATGATGCTCGAGGGCGTGCCGAACCTGGCGGTCGCCATCGGCTACACGAACGCGTCGTGGACGCTCAAATGCGACCTGACGTGTGACTACGTGTGCCGGCTGCTGACCCACATGCACGAGCACGGGCTGACCGAATGCGTGGCGCGCAACCGCAACGCCACCCTCGTCGAGGGGACGCTCCTCGGGCTGACCTCGGGGTACATCCAGCGCTCGGCGCACTTGCTCCCCAAGCAGGGAGCGAGCTATCCCTGGCGGGTGCACCAGAGCTATCTGCGGGACTACCGGGCGCTCAAGATGAACCCGGTCGACGACGGCTTCATGGAATTCGCCGCCACCCCGGCGGCGCGTGCCGCCGACGACCTCACCCTGGCGGTGTCCTGACATGCGCGACTTCAACGGCCGCGTGGCGGCCATCACCGGAGCGGGCTCGGGCATCGGGCGGGCGCTGGCCAACGAGCTGGCCAAGCGCGGTGCGCACCTCGCCCTCGCCGACATCGACGACGTCGGGCTCGCCGAGACCGTGGCGCAGTGCGAGGGCCGCGGCGTCAAGATCACCTCCCAGCACGTCGATGTCGCCGACCGCGCCGCCGTCGAGGCGTGGGCCGATCGGGTCGTGACCGACCACGGCAAGGTCAACCTCATCTTCAACAACGCCGGCGTCGCGCTCGGGGCGACGATCGAATCCGTGTCCTACGAGGACTTCGAGTGGCTCATCGGCATCAACTTCTGGGGCGTGGTGTACGGGACCAAGGCGTTCCTGCCGCACCTCAAGGCCTCCGGCGAGGGCCATGTGGTCAATACCTCCAGCGTCTTCGGCCTCATCAGCGTGCCGTCGCAGTCGGCGTACAACGCGGCGAAGTTCGCCGTGCGCGGCTTCACCGATGCGCTACGCATGGAGCTCGAGATCGAGGGAGTGCCGGTGTCGGTGACCACCATCCACCCCGGCGGCATCAAGACGAACATCGCGAAGAACGCCCGCATCGACCCGAGCCTCCAGGACCTGACCGGTGACCCCGAGAAGGCGCGGCGCGACTTCGAGAAGGCGTTCGTCACCAGCCCCGAGAGGGCGGCGCGCCAGATCCTGACGGCCGTGCAACGGGACAGGCGGCGGGCGCTCATCGGCCCCGACGCCAAGATCGTCGACTTCGTGTCACGGCTCCCCGCCGGCTTCTACCAGCGCATCGCGGAGAAACTCGCCAAGGCCGCCGGGCGCTGACGCCGGCGGGGCGGGTGCAGCGACCGGCGCCCTACTGGACACCCGTTTGCCGGGCGGCCCATGATCTCGTGGTGGGACAGCCGTCGTTGATCGAGACGATGATCCGGTTGCCGGGCGCCCTACTCCGGCTCCCGGCTTCGACCCTGGCCGCGCTCGATGCCATCAACGACCTGGCCGAGCGCATGGACCGCCTCATGACGCTGCTCGAGCGGATCGACGTCGGCGTGAACAAGGCGGGAAACGGCATCGACCTGGCGGCGGTCGGCATGGGGCGTGCCGTCTCGGGCCTCCAACAGGCGGTCGGAGCGCTGGACGGATCGTTGCCGACCCTCTCGGACTCCGCTCTCGCGTTGCGCACGCTGACCGAGCGACTGAGCGGGGTGGCGATCGAGCTGGCGACGGAGCTGCCGAAGGTGACCGAGTCGCTGCAGGAGGTCTCGCCCGAGCTCGCGATCGTCGTCGGCTCGCTCGACGAGCGGTTCGACCACATCGACACCGTGGTGACGGAGCTGGCCCGCATCGTCGAAGGCGTCATCGGCGCGATCCCCGGCATGCGGCGCGTCATCCGGGCCGCGTCGACGGCATCGACGGCATCGACGCCTTCCACGCCCAACTGACCGCAGACGGCCGCACCTTCCCTCGTCCGAGACCGACCACAGGAGGCCCCATGGACACCACCGACGACAAGGCCGCCCTCGCGACCGTGCAGGCGACGTCCGTGCCGATCCACGACATCGGCACGGCCATCTACCTGAGCCCCGACGTCTTCGCATGGGCGGGCGAGTGGGGCTGGTCGAACCCGTTCGCGTTCTACTTCGCCGGGCGGGGCGGGATGCTGGGCGACGTGACGCCCGACGTGGTGACCTCGGCGATGGGTTGGTTCTGTCCGGATGCGGTTGCGCCGATGTACAGCGAAGGTGCCGGCGTGGCGGGGTCCCGCGGCGCGGCCGAACGAATGGCCGAGGCGCACGCGAAATGGGGGGACAGGCACTACGCCGGGGTCGACGGCCTCGAGGAGTCGGTGGCGGTCAGCGAAGAGGCGGTCAACGGATTGGAGGGCTCGGCCATCCCGCTCTTCGTCGGATGGCGCCAGGCGCCCAAGAGCGAGACGCCGGCAGGGCGGGCCGCGCAACTCATGCAGATGCTCCGAGAGTGGCGCGGCGGGGTGCACCTCGTGGCCACGACCGCCGTCGGGCTGTCGCCGCTCGAGGCGATCCTCACCAACGAGGGGGAAGGTCAGGCGAGGTTCTTCGGCTGGAGTGAGCCGTTCCCGGATGTCGACGCGATCAAGGCGAAGCACGACGAGGCCGAGGCGATGACCGACCGTCTCTGCGCAGCCTCGCTGGCCCAGGCGCTGCCGGCCGACCAGCTGCCCGCCTTCGAGGCGGGAGTCGCCACGCTGCGCGCCGCCACCCCGTAAGGGCCCTCCGAGCCCTTTCCCCGGGGAGGGCCCGAACCTGGGACCGGCTACAGTGAAGGGCTGCTCAGCGGCCGGGGTGGCCCGGACCGAGGAGCCGCGACGGCCATCAGCCACGGACCTGTGGTGCAGCTCGGAGTGCACGCCGCCCTGTCAAGGCGGAGGTCGCGGGTTCAAATCCCGTCAGGTCCGCCGCCAGGTTCAGTCACGCTGCGGGACTCGAACCTGGTACCCGGTCGGGTAGCTCAGTTGGTAGAGCGCGCGCCTGAAAAGCGTGAGGTCGCCGGATCGATGCCGGCCCCGACCACCGGAAAGAACCAGGCCAGGACCTATAAAGACTGGCGGTCGCTTTCTTGATCCAAACTTCTTGCCCACAACGTGCCCACACGGAATTGGAATACGTTCTCGTTTCGTTGATTGCCAGAACGGGCGGTCGTCCACGACGACACGATCCAGGCGCCTGGCGCGATCATTTCGACACGAACCAGTTCACAACTCGTCTGGGATCTAAGTAGTCAGAGCCGAACACTTTCCTCTAGATGCCATGTCGGCCGTGGCCGGACAGCTCCACGACCGTTCTTTCGAACACTGCGCTTCGTCAACCGGAGAGAACCCCCGTCGCTTGACCGACCTCGATCAGGTGGCCATCGGGGTCGCGGATATAGCAACGGATCTCTCTTCCGTGGTCTTTCGGCTCCGTAAGGAACGAGGCCCCCATGGCTGACCATTCGGAGTATGCCCTCTGAATATCCGCGACTCGCACGTTGAGAAATGCACTCGTTTCATTCGGGGACTGGGGGATCCTCAAAGTGACTCCAGGTTTGTCATCTGTTGGACCACCGCCAGCGTTCATGATCAACCAAGAGTTCGCGACCCTGAGGATCACAGGATCGCGCTCTCGAACGATACGTCCGCCGAACAACGACAGATAGAACTCCCGTGATCTGTCCTGGTCTGATACGACGAGAAAGTGCGTGAGGACGAATCCCTCGGTCGGTGCAGGAAAGTCTTCTGGAGCCATTTGTTACCTCCGTTCCGTGGAATGGGCTGACACATCAACTTCTTGGGCTAGTGCCATCACTACTTATTCAACTCAGGAATCCAGCTAGGCGGAAGAAGGCCAACCCATCGAACATTTGCCACGCTTCGATGATGCGCCCGCCCCGAACGCGGTAGATGAAGACGGCACTTGCCGAGAACTTCGCACCTCTCGCCGGACAACCGAGCAGGGGTTGGCCCGTGTGGGCTCCGGTCATCCGTAAGCGAAGCATCGCTCGATCCTCAGAACAGATGATGTCTTCGATCTCAAGCCGAAAGTCGGGCATGGCGGCAAGGACCATCCCCAAGAAATCGGAACCTCCAGTGGGCCCGTGGCTATCTGGGAAGAGCTGCACGAGGTCATGACGTACGAACGAAGGATCCAGTAGCTCCTGGGCACGCGCTTGCAACGTTCGATCGTTGATCGCCTGGATGGCGCCACGTGCGACCGCTTCGACCTCAGACTCCATCTTCGGGCACCTTCCACGGGCCCGTGCCGCTCGGCCGGAGCGAGTGGGCACCCGCAAGACGGGGAGCAAGTGGATTTGAGTCCGGCAAAACGATGTTCGTGTGATCGTCACGCCTTCGGACTCTGCCGGCGGATCCAATCATGAGCCGTGTCAGCTTTGACTGACGTAGGCCAGGTTCGCTGCGGTCAGCATTTCGAGCGCCATGCCAAGCGCCATCCCTTCGGTGAGACGGCGGCTGATTCGCTGGCGGAAAACGACGGCGATATAGCGGTTCGTAAGTTGTGGCCGTGCCGTCATCTGTTCCGCAAGCTCTTGAGCACGTGAGAGAACGCTCTCCTGGGGAACGACCTCAGCAACGGCTCCCCATGCGAGTGCCTCCTTGGCTGAGAACGATCCGCCGGTGATCTCGAGAAATCGGGCGCGGTTCAGTCCGAGAACCTCTTCCCATACGACGAAGAGTCCGTCTCCGGGCGCGATGCCGAAGCCGAGGTGAGGCGCATCAGAAAAGACCGATGTCTCGCTGGCGATGACCACGTCTGCCAAAAGGGCGTACTCGCTGTGGACCGAGACGGGTCCGTTGACCGCGGCGATGATCGGGATCTCGAGGTCCACCAAGCGCTGGACGCCTCGCCTGCCTTCGAGGTATAGGACATCGCCGGTCCACGGCTTGGTGATGTCACCGAGACTGGCTCCGTCGATGTTGTCGATGAAGGTGCTCCCGGTACCCGTCAACACGAGGACCTTATTGTCGCGGTCGTAGGCGATGTCCTCGAGCAGCCGCGGAAAGTCGTGGTGGGTCGTTCCAGTGAAAGTGTGTTCTTTGCCGTCAGTGTGAAATCGGATCGTGAGGACCCCGCTCGGCGAGCGACTGAGGGCAAAGTTCTCGTACTTGTTGAAATAGGCCGGAGTATCACTCATCTTTTGGGGTTCCCTTTCTAGGTGGATCAGTGCGGTTTTTCTGTGTCTTTGCGGTCTGTCGGAGCTGGTTATCCGAACGCGGGGAACATCGCCACACGGCCAGCCGGGCCGGATTAACTGGAGGGTCACGGCTTGTGCGATACCCCCGCCCGCTCGGTCACCCCAGCGACGCTGCCGTCGAACGCTGCGCTCATTGAGCGGCTATCGCGTCGAGCGCAGCCAGGATCTCCTTCGTTTCGGAACGGGTGGTGTAGTCAAGGTGGACGTCGACCCAGCGGACCACATGGTCACCGTCGACGATGAGTGTGGTCGGCATTGGCAGGCTGGTCGTACCGTCCGCGTTCACCACCCTGAGGTCGAGCCCCAGCTGCAGCTGAGCGGCCCGGACGTCGTCGGAGGGACCGGTCACGATGCCAATGGCCTTGGCGATCTGGTTACCCGGATCCGACAAAACGGTGAAGCTCAGCGCGTTTTTCTCCTGCATGCTGAGTGACCCGTCCGGTGCCTGGGGGCTGATTGCCACAAGACTGACGCCCCGAGAGTCCAACTCGGGGATTAGCTCGGCCTGGTAGGCGTTCAGGGCAATGTTGCAGTACGGGCACCAAGCCCCCCGGTAGAAGACCAGAACCGAGAGTCGGCCACCGAGCGCCTTATGCAGGCTGGTGGCCGACCCGTGGGGATCGAGCAA
The DNA here is from genome assembly GCA_036272355.1 of Acidimicrobiales bacterium. GTDB lineage: Bacteria > Actinomycetota > Acidimicrobiia > Acidimicrobiales > RAAP-2 > Bog-473. The sequence continues at coordinate 866 of DATAYX010000360.1, read as the reverse complement.
TTCGAAGTCAGCCAGGGTCTCGCCGACCTTGACCACACCCTCCGGTGCAGGCCGGGCAGCCAGGTCGGCTTGCTCCCGGGCAAAGGCTCCCATCACCTCGTTCGGAGGCTGGGCCGCCATTGTCTCGTTCATCTGGCGAACCTGCTCGGCGATCGTCGTCACACGCTTACCTCCTCGGGAATGGAGCAGTTGTTCCAATCGTAGAGGCACTGTATGGAGCTACTTTTGGAATGTCAACTCCAAAACTTGATACCATCGCGGGCATGACGACCCGCAGCAGGGCGGAGGGTTCCCCCGGAAAGCACAAGCTGACCCGCAAAGGAGCGCAGACGCGGGAGCGGATCGTGGTGGCCGCTGCGGAATTGATGTTCGAGCGCGGGGTAGCGGGGACCACGGTTGAGGACGTGCGCCAGGCCGCTGGGGTGAGCACTTCGCAGATCTACCACTACTTTTCCGACAAGGACGCCCTGATCCGTGCGGTCATCGCCTTTCAGAGCGACACCATCGTCGGCGGGCAAGAACCGATGTTCGCCCAACTCGACACCATCGACGGGTTCCGTACTTGGCGTGATTTCCTCGTCGACCACCAACGCAAACTGGGTTGCAGGGGCGGCTGCCCCATCGGTTCGCTCGGCAGCGAGCTAGCCGAAATCAACGATGTGGCTCGCGCCGACGTAGCCGCAGCACTGCTTCGCTGGGAATCGGGAGTTCGATTGGGGCTGCGAGCCATGGCTGCCAAAGGTCGCCTGAATCCGAGCGCTGATCCCGAGAAGCTGGCCACGACCACCCTCGCCGCTCTCCAAGGAGCGCTCCTCCTGACCCAGATGCAGCGGGACTCAACTCCGCTAGAGGTGGCCCTCGACACC
>DATAYX010000359.1:0-1754 GCA_036272355.1 Acidimicrobiales bacterium | reverse complement strand
GCGGGCCAGCCTGTCCACCCCCACGCCGCTGGCGGCCGAGCAGCAGAGCACCGGGAAGACGCTGGCCGAGGCGACGCCGCCGGCCAGGCTCTTCTCGAGCTCCGCGTAGTCGAGCGTCTCGCCGTTGAGGTAGCGCTCCATCAGGTCGTCGTCGCCGACCACGATGCCCTCGACGAGCTGTTCGTGGACGGCGTGCTCCTCGTCCACCAGGTCGTCGGGGATGGGGCCCTCGTGGCCCGTCGGCGGCACGGACCCATCCACGGCGCCCGCCGCGGCGTTGTCGTAGTGGGTCGCGGTGTCGTCGAGCAGGTCGATCACACCGTGGAACTCGGTCTCATGGCCGATGGGGAGCTCGACCGGCGCCACCCCGGCCCCGAAGGTCTCCCGGATCTGCGCCAACGTGCGGTCGAAGTCGGCGCGCTCGCGGTCGAGCTTGTTGACGACGACCACCCGGGGCACCCCGAGGTGAGCGGCCGCCCGCCAGGCGTCCTCGGTCTGGGCCTGGACGCCGTCGGTGGCGCTCACCACGACCACCGCCAGGTCCACGTTGGACAGTGCGGTGATCATCTCTCCGGCGAAGTCGGCGTAGCCCGGTGTGTCGAGCAGGTTGACCTTGACCCCGTTGACCGTGAACGGGGCGAGGCTGGTCGAGATGGAGAGTTGGCGCGCCACCTCCTCGGGCTCGAAGTCCATGACGGTCGTGCCCTTCTCGACCGATCCCCGCCGGGCGATGGCCCCCGTGACCGCCAGCAGCGCCTCGGCCAGGGTCGTCTTTCCCGCACCGTGATGCCCGACGAGGGCAACGTTGCGGATGGCGGTCGGGTCGTGTGGCACCTGGTCCCTCCCCTATGCAGACCGGGGATGACTGGCCCCCGGACCTCAGAGTGTACGACCGCCCGCCCGGGCTCGCTCAGGCCCCGGGGCCCTCAGCGGACCACCCGGGTGCAGGTGGCGGGGTTGGCTCCGTCGTTCGCCGCGTCGTAGGTGGGGAAGAAAGTGCCCGGCGGCTCGACCCAGACGCGGCCGGAACGGTCCCACAGGATCACGTATCTGTTGTCGGCCGGCGGCATCTTGAGGAACGGGCCCGGCGGTGCCGCGTCCGTGAGGGGGGCGAAGTTGGTCGGATAGGACCCGGCGGCCCAGTCGGCCGGCGGGGCGGGGTAAACGCCGTTGGTGGCCTGATAGGCGGCGAGCGCGGTCTGCACGTCCGTCACGTCGGAGCGGCACGCGGCGACGTCCGCCGCCGATTGCGTGACCGACAGGCCCGCCCTCGTCGTGGTGGTGGCAGGAAACGAGGAGGACGAGATGGTCGACGAGCTGGTGGTGCTCGTCGTGCTGTTGGAGGGCAGCGTGAGCGAGACGACGATCGCCACGATGAGAAGGACAGCCAACAGCGCGGCCAGGCTCACGATCGTGCCAAGGTTGCTGAGGCCGGCCGTATCCATACTGCGTTCTTCCACCGGGCCTCCAGTCGCCCATCGCCGGGTGGTGAAGATGGTACGGCAGTCGCCTTTCAGCGTCCCGCCCCCTCTGCCCGCGCCCCTCTTTGTGTCCTCGGTCGAAGGAGTAAAGGGGCACGTACGCGCGACTCGGCGCTCGCCAAAGAGAGCGCCGAGTCCGATGCCATCCTCCCTGGCCGGGTTGGGCATCTCGAGGACACCCTCGACCGCCTGCCGCCGAGGTTGCGCAACGCAGCAGCAGAAGTTGAGTTTGTCGAGGGTTCCTTTTCGCCTGCTCTGGTACCCGGTGGTGGC
>DATAYX010000358.1:0-7921 GCA_036272355.1 Acidimicrobiales bacterium | reverse complement strand
TCGCCGAGTTCCGGGAGCAGCGCTGAGCGCCACGCGATGATGCACGCATGCCGCCGGCCACCGTCCTCCTCCTGACCGGCTCGCCCGGATGCGGCAAGACAACGGTGGCGCCCCTCGTGGCCGACCGCGGCGAGCCCTCGGTCTGCCTCGACCTCGACTGGTTCTTCGCCAAGGTCCGGGAGGGTTTCGTCGAGCCCTGGCGGAGCGAGGCGCACACGCAGAACCGAGTCGTGCTGGGCGCGGCGGCCGAGGCGGTGGCAGCCTACGCCGAGGGCGGCTACTTCACCGTGGCCGAGGGCATCCTGTACCCATTCATGCTCGATCTGTTCGCCGAAGCCTGCGCACCGCACGGCATTGCGCTCAACTACGCCGTGCTGCGGGCACCCATCGGTGTCGTGCAGCGGCGGGTCCGGGAGCGGCGCACCGAGCCGGAGCACTTCGGCGCGCTCGCCGACGCGGAAGTGGTCGACGACCTGTGGGCACAGTTCGAGAGCCACGGCGTCGCGGAACGCCATCGCGTGGACGCGGGCGACAGGGCCCCTGACGTGATCGCCGAGGAAATCGGCGTCCGGCTCGGAGCCGGCGACTTCCGCCTCTAGTCCGAGAGGATGTCTTCGGGGGACGCCCCGGGAGACTCCAAGAGTCCCTGGCACAACCGAAGAAGGTCGCGCGCATACCCCGAGGAATCGTGGTGCTCGAGCACGTGACGCTGCCCGGCCTTCCCCACTCGCGCCAGCTCGGACGGTTCGAGCGAGAGCACCCGACGGAGGGCGCTCACGAGCGCATCCAGATCGTTGGGCTCGAAGAGGAAGCCCGTCTCGCCGTCACACACCAGCTCGGGGACGCCGAACACCGAGGCCGACACCACCGGGACGCCGAAGCACATCACCTCGAGCATGGAACGGGGAAGCGACTCGACGTCGGATGCCGACAACAGCACATCGGCAGCGCGGTACCAGCGATACGTATCACGGTCGACGGGAGCGACCGTGCAGCGCTCACCCAGGCCTAGAGTCTGCACGTACGACTTGAGCGCCGCCGAGTACGGGGACTTCGTGTCACCGACGAAAACGAGTCTCCACTCGGGGTGGTCGTCGGCGATCCTTGCGAAAGCCTGCGCGACGCGCGTCTGTGCCTTGCGCTGCTCGATGGTGCCCATCACGAGGATCACCCGTGATTCTGACCGTATCCCCACGTCGGCCCTTGCGGCATCGCGGGATACCTTCCCCGCGTAATCCAAGATCTGTCGCGTGTCCACGCCGTACGGAACAACGACGGAATGGCCCGGTTTCGCCCAAGGTGCATATAAGTCCAGCGTGGCGTGTGCCTCGAACACCAGCGCATCCGCAGCCGAAATGGCGCGCCGCGCGACGTCGAAGAGGTGGGGATGGATTTGCGACCCGAAGGCGACGGCCAGCAGAACCGTGGGCGTGAAGCTCTCGTGTACGGCCCACACCGTTGGCAGGGAGAGACGGGACGCGACGTCCGCACCGCTGAAGACGGGTGCGGTGTTGACGAGGGCGACGTTATGACCTCCGCCGGCCACAAGCGCGGCAAGCTCGGTGATACGTCCTTCGTACCCTTCTATGTCGTCGACCGGAGGCTCATTCGTCACGTGCACTGCGATGCCCCGCTCTTCGGCCAGCTCACGCAAGGGACCGTCCTTGTAGGAGATCAGCGTGCACGCGAACCGGGTGCCCGCTCCGGCCTTCTTCAGGAATTCGTCGAGCCAGAGCTGTCCTCCGCCGTAATCCAGCTGATGCGTAAACACGACGAGATTGAGTTCGGATGACGACGGCGCGGCGATCGCTGACAGGAGGCGATCGCGGCGAAGGGCGACGATCGACTCCCGGTCCGATTGCTCGGTATCTGGCTCGTCCACGCGTCGATGCACGACGCGCTCGAAGAGCGGCACGGCACCACCGTCCGAAGACGCGGCAACGAGTTGCAACCGTGACGTGAAAGTGGGTGACGGAACTGCGGTGAGGTCCACCCAGTACTCGAATCCGCTGACGATCGCGTTCGGCCCTGATCGGTCGGTCCCGACGTCGGGTCGGGCTAGACCCAACCGGGCGCTCCCTACCCGCTCGCCGTTAACCAGGACATCGAGCCGGCCAACGGCCTCGAGCCCGTGCAACGCCCATCCACGAACCAAGAAGGCGTCATCCACCACGTCGTCGTGTCGGGGTTGGTGGAGCGCTCCGTCGTATTCCGCGGGCAATTCCTCGCGGTCGGCCTCCTGCCTCGCGGTGCCCTCCTCGCCCACGATGACGCTGAACCGGTCGAGCACCACGGGCGGCGTCGTCGCGCCGCCCCACACGAGCACGGCGAGATCGGCGACCTCATCGCTCCTTCGATCGCCGACCTTGATGCGCACCTTCCAGCCGGTGTCGCATAAGTTCTCGTTATCCGTCGCCTCAGCGACGTCGGACCGAGGGACCGTCCCCACGACCGCAAGCCCGGCGACGACGCCGTCGATGCAGATGGCCACGGCGCGGGCCGGCCTGTCTTCCCACGCGCACCATCCGCGCACGGTGAACCCGTTCCTGTCCACACGTTCACCCTCAGCGGGCTCGTCGACGTGACCCCTCAGGACGTCGTGCTGCACTGCCGCCGCGAATGGGAGCCGAACCTCCGGACCCGCTCGTCGCCGCGCGTTGAAGCGGATCACGACGTGGCGCGCCCGCAGCCACGGACGCCGGCTCCTCATGCGCCCAGACGGTCCTGCGCCGTCGCCACCTCCTCCGCCGTGCGCCTCCTTGCGTGCGCGATGCCCGTGGCCGAATCCCGAGATTGCCGCATCATCAGCTGCTTAAGCCTGGAGATTTCTCCCACCGACGGGACGAACGTCAGCCCTATCCCCAGACGTTGGCGCAAGGCTTCGAGCGGCGCGTCGAGCCCGTTTGCGGTGGCGTCGAAACCATCCGTCGAGGCGCTCGAGGGCGGAAGATCGATCACGTGGACGACCCGGTCCATGTGATCGAGTGTCCGATCAGCGTGGTCTCGTATTCGGCAAGACCGTCGACCGCTCGACGAGAAGATCTCATGTGTGTTCGAGGATTTCGACGCTCAATCCATCTCCGACGGAGAGGATAGGGCGAGGACCGCCGAATTCGGCAAGTTCACGTTGGCTGATCCGCTGGGCCGCGCTGACCTTGTTCAAAACACCCACCCGTCCGTTACCTGAATCCCCGGGAATGTAAAGCGCCACGGGACAGCTCAAAAGCTCCGCGGCGAGCGCCTTGGCGCTGACATGGGGAATGTAACTCAGGTCGGTGAACGTCAGCGGTATTCCGCTGGATCGGGCGACGTAGCCGAGCGTGTTCCCGTTTATCACGGCCTGTGTCTCAAGAAGGCACACATTGAGCGGCTTCCCCGGATCAGCGTGCTCTTGATACCCGCTCAGTGCACGTACGACTGGATTTGCAAAGTCCGACATCCCTGGCGGCCGTGTGTAGATGAGGTCACTTCCGTCGAACGGGATGACGATTGGAAACGACGACGGTCCGAATTGCACCGACGCGCTCGCAGGAGTCGATTGCACGATCTCGTAGGATATGTACTGCCAGCCGAGTGCCAGTACGGCTCCCGCCAAAACAATGCGGCGGAGCGTCGCTGGCCTGATCGCCGAGATCATGCCGGCGGCTAGCACAGCCAGGCCGGTGATCCCCGGTGCGAGGTACCGCACGTCTTGATTGTTGGACAACGCTAGGGAGGCGAAGGGGACGGCGAACCACGAGACCGGAATGGCGATGCGGATCATCTCGGCTCGTGAGATGCGTCGGTGAAACAAGCGAGGAAGAGTCAGCGCACCGGCAACCAGCAGAAACAGAACGAGCAGCGTCCCGACGGCGGAGTCAATCACGGACGACATGTATGCGGCGAACGCGTGGAGGGTAAGGGGACTCGACGTTGTCCCGATGGACAGTTGGCCGCTCGTCGCTGATCGAAGATAGGTCAGTGCGGCGCTGAGATTGAACGCATACCAGACCACGCCGATGAGGACCGAGACGATCGCCGCCAACGCGGCGTTGGTAACTTGTCGTCGAAGCTCGACTTTCCGAGGGAGCCAGATCGACAGGACCAGGGGAAGCAGCAAAAGTCCTGGCGCAGTCATTTTGGTCAAGGTTGCGAGGCCAACGAAGGCACCGCAGAGCAACGACCAGCTCCGGCGCTGGAATCCTTCGGAGAGGAGTGCGGCCATCACAGACAAGGCAGCCAGAAGGACGAGAAGGATGTCGACCAACGTGGTGCGACTCAGTCCGTAGATCATGGGGCACGTTGCCTCGAACAGTGCCGCCGCGACAGCGGCCGAACTCCCGAACAACTTGTAGGCGACAACGGCGGCCGCAACGATGCAACCTCCCAGCATCAAGGTATTGGCGACGAGAGACGCGTCGACTCCGTTGCGAACCACCTCGAACGGCTGGATGAGGAGCATGTAAAGCGGGGGGTACGAAGGATCCGTGTGGTAGATCGCGGAGATCGAAGCGGTGAATCCTCCCGTTGAGAATGCGTGTCGCACCGCCCAGGCGATGTCGAGATAGTGCGCCTGGTCCCACGGAGGTGATTGGTGATCTCGAACGATCCACAAGATGTTCCCGAGCATTGCGAGACCAGCCACCAGGAACACGCTGGTCCACGCTGCCGGAGGTTGGCGCATCGCCCTGGCTCTGGAAACGAGTCCACGACGAGTCGAGAGACCTGGAGGCGGCGCAGTTATGACCACTTCAGCAAGCGGTACGTCGACGCTCCGGTGACCCAGGGACCGGGACGACGGTGATATGGGAGGAATGGCGGCTGGGTGTCGGGTAAGCGGAGGATCGACGACACAGTGAACACGGGACATCGGCCGGGGCTAGAGGCTGCCAGTGGACGAGACGACGTTGCGGCACCACCGGTGCATCGGCGACGCGCTCCCCCGTGTTGACCTGCATGCCGGCCGTCATGATCTCACCGGCGAGCGAGGCTACTTTCGATCAAAGGCCCTCTGGCGCCTTCGCCGCCTGCCGCCTGGATCCGGCCGCCCGACATGGCGGCGGCGAGCGGTTACTTGACGGCCGAGCCGGCAGCCAGCCGCTGCTTCGTCGTCGAGTGGACGGGGTCCTTGTCGAACTGCGGGAGCACGTGCTTGCCGAAGGTGTCGACCGCCTCGAGGCACGACTCGATCTCCATGGAGGTCGACAGCATGCCGAACGCAAGCTGGTCGGCGCCGGTGGCGGCGAAGCTCTCGACGGCCTTGCCCACCTCGTCGGGCGTGCCCACCGCCGTGACCCCGGCGGCGATGGCGGCGTCGAGGGTGGCGGCGTCCATGGCGGGAATGATATTGGGCCACTCGGGGATGCCGGGCGGCTTGGGGAACGTGTCGAGATACCGGAACACCAGACTCAGGTGGTAGTTCGAGTCCGACTCGAGGAACGTCTTGCGGGCCTTGGCGCCGTCCTCCATGCAGATCATCTGCGTCGTGATCATGACGTTGTTGTTCACGAATTCGCCGACCGGATTCTTGCAGTCCCCGATCTTCTCCTTGTAGCGGGCAACGAGTGGCGTCAGCTGGTCGGGCGTGGAGAAACCGAAGCACAGCACACCGACGCCCATTTCTGCGGCCAGGTCGAAGGTGCCCGGGCTGCCGGCCGCCATCCAGATGGGCGGATGCGGCTTGGAGTACGGCTTCGGCAAGACGTTGCGCTGGGGCATGGAGAAGAACTTGCCGTCGTAGCTGAAGTCCTCGTCCCGCCACATGCGCACTATCTGCGGGAGCGTCTCGGCCACCATCTCACGCGTGAGCTCGGACTCCTCGATGCCGAAACCCTTCTGCTCGGTCGTCGACGAGCCCCGGCCGGTGCCGAACTCGAAGCGGCCCTCGGAGAGGTGGTCGAGCATCGCGACCCGCTCCGCGATACGGGCCGGGTGGTTCACCGGCGGCGTGATGTTGAAGATGCCCGAGCCGATGTGGATGTTGTTCGTGCGAGCGGCGACGAAGGCGAGGAACGACTCGGAGGCCGACAGATGCGAGTACTCCGTGAGGAAGTGGTGCTCGGAGGCCCAGGTGTACTTGAAGCCCGCCTTGTCGGCCCCCACGATGAACGCGACCTCGTCCATGATGCGGTCGTGCTCTGCGGAGCTCCCGTGTCGCTCCATATAGTTCGGCAGCACGCAGGCGGCGTTGAAGATCCCGAATTCCATGGGTTTGCACGTCCTCGCTTCCCGTGCCGCGGTCCGTTCCGCCGGCGTCCCTCGACGGTAACAGCTGGGGCCCAAAAATGCAACGTGTTTCAGTATTGGGCATTCGAGCCCTGGTCAGAGACGTGCAGCGTTGGACCGTTCGCCCTGAGGGACGGGCGCTCCATGCCCAAGGGCCCGGTGAGCCCGAAGAGATGACGGACGAGGCTCAGCGGTCCGCGCCGAGCACCAGGCCGCTCGTCGGCACACCGGTCCCGGCCGTGACGACGACGTGCTCGAGCCCGTCCACCTGGTTGACCGACGTGCCGCGCACGAGGCGCACCGCCTCGGCGATCCCGTTCATCCCGTGGAGGTACGCCTCGCCGAGCTGGCCGCCGTGGGTGTTGATGGGCAACGCGCCGCCCAGTTCGATGCGGCCGTCTCGGACGAAGTCCTTGGCCTCGCCCTTCTTGCAGAAGCCGAGCTCCTCGAGTTGGTACAGCACGTAGGGCGTGAAGTGGTCGTAGAGGATGGCCGCCTGCATGTCGGCCGGCCCGAGGCCCGAGGTCTCCCAGAGTTGCCGCGCCACGACGCCCATCTCGGGCAGCCCGAGCAGGTCGTCGCGGTAGTAGCTCGTCATCATGTCCTGACCGGCGCCGGATCCCTGCGCGGCGGCGCGGATCACCGTCGGGGCCGTCTTCAGGTCGCGCGCCCGTTCGAGGGAGGTGACGACGAGCGCCTGGCCGCCGTCGGTCTCCTGGCAGCAGTCGAGCAGGTGCAGGGGCTCGACGATCCAGCGGCTCGCTTGATGCTCCTCGAGGGTGATCGGCTTCTCGTAGAACCACGCCTTCGGGTTCGTCGCCGCGTGCTTGCGGTCGGCGACGGCGACGCGGCCGAGGTCCTCGCTGGTGGCGCCGTTCACGTGTAGGTAGCGCTGCGCTGCCATGGCGACCCACGAGGCCGGGGTGAGGAGGCCGACCGGGAGGTAGGAGGCCATGTGCGCCATCTCGGCGTTGGCCGTCGGCGGGCGACCCTGGATGCCGGCGCCGAAGCGGCTGCCGGAGCGCTCGTTGAAGGCCCGGTAGCAGACGACCACGTCGGCGACGCCCGAGGAGACGGCGAGCGCCGCCTGCTGGATGGTGGCGCACGCCGCACCGCCGCCGTAGTGGATGCGGCTGAAGAACGTGAGGTCGCCGATGCCGAGGCTGCGGGCGATGTCGATGTCGGGGTTGGTGTCCGAGCTGAACGTGACCATCCCCTGCACCTCTGCGGGGGCGATGCCGGCGTCATCGAGCGCAGCGGCGACGGCCTCGACGGCAAGACGCAGCTCGGAGCGGCCCGAGTCCTTGGAGAACTCGGTGGCGCCGATGCCCGCGATGGCGGTCGTGCCGGAGAACGAGTGCCGCATCAGGCCGCACCGGTCTTGCTCACGGGCAGGAGCAGTTGGACCGTGCCGGTGACGTGGTCGCCCAGGTGGTTGGCGCCGCGGATGGCGACGGTCACCGTCCCGCGCTCGCCGTCGTCGGTGAGCGGTCCCTTCTCCGTCACGGAGCCGGTCAGCGTCATCGTGCAGTCGGGATAGTTGGGCGCGCCGAGGCGGATGCTCACATCGAGAAGGCGGCTGCGCGGGCCCGACCAGTCCGTCACGTAGCGCCCGACGAGTCCGTTGGTGGTGAGGATGTTCATGAAGATGTCGGGTGAGCCGCGCTCCTTGGACCGCACGTGGTCGTGATGCACGTCCTGGTAGTCGCGGCTCGCG
>DATAYX010000357.1:0-6697 GCA_036272355.1 Acidimicrobiales bacterium | reverse complement strand
CTCGGCGTGGTTGCCGAACCGTCCGAATGGCGTCTCGGGGTCCTCCATCGTCGCCACGTCCCTGACGATGTCGACCCCGGGTGTCGAGACCGGCACGATGATCATCGAGGATCCTTGATACGGGTGCACGTCGGGGTTCGTCACCGCCATCACGATGAGGAAGTCCGCCACCGAACCGTTCGACGTGAACCACTTGTGGCCGTTGATGACCCATTCGTCGCCGTCCCGCACCGCGGACGTGGACAACAAGGTCGGATCCGACCCTGCGGTGTGCGGCTCGGTCATCGAGAACGCGGAACGCAGCTCGCCGTCCAGCAACGGCTGCAGCCACTTCGCCCGCATCTCCTCGTCGCCCGTCTCCTCGATGCCGACGGCCAGCAACTCCGCGTTCCCCGAGTCGGGCGCGTTGTTGCCGAACACGACAGGCGCCAACGGCGACTGCCCCAAGATCTCGTGCATCAACCCCAGCCGCACCTGCCCGAAGCCCATGCCCCCGAGGTCCGGCGACAGGTGCGCGGCCCACAACCCCTCGGCCTTCACCCGCTCCTGCAGAGGACGGATCACCTCGCGCACCTGCTCGTAGGTCAGCGCCAGCGTCTCGAGCGGGAAGACCTCCTCGCGCACGAACTCGCGCATCCACGCGAGCTTCTCCTCGAACTCGGGCTCGGTCGAGAAATCCCAGGCCATTGGCGCTCCTTCTTCCCTCCCACGACACGGGGCTCGGCTGTCGGGGCTCCCCACCCTGCCACTACCGTGGGCGCCGTGACCACCACGCCCGTCGCCTTTCGCTCCGCCGCGGCCCCACACGCGTCCGCGCCCGAGCCGCCTTCCGGCCCACCGCCCGCGCCCCAGGTCGCCCTGAGCGCGGCGGACAGGGCTGTGATCGCCGGAGCCGAAAAGGCCCTTCTCGACGAGCGCCGCCCGCTGACCGGCGACGAGCTCGGCGCCCTCGCCGCCCTGCCCGACGGCGCGGTCATGAACCTCGCCGCTCTCGCCCATCAGGTGCGCCTCGCCTGGTGCGGCCCCGAGGTCGAGGTCGAGGGCATCCTCTCGGCCAAGACCGGCGGCTGCCCCGAGGACTGCCACTTCTGCTCCCAGTCGTCACGCTTCGACACGCCCGTCAAGGCGACCCCTTTCCTCGACCGCAACGAGGTCCTCGCCGCGGCCCGCGAGACCGCGGCCCTCGGCGCGTCGGAGTTCTGCATCGTGCTCGCCGTCCGCGGGCCCGACGAGCGCACGCTGCAGCGCATCCTCGATCTCGTCCCCCTGATTCACGCCGAGACGGGCCTCAACGTCGCGGTCAGCGCCGGCATCCTCACCGAGGAGCAGGCCCGCCGCCTGGCCGAGGGCGGCGTGCACCGCTACAACCACAACGTCGAGACGGCGCGCTCGTTCTTCCCCTCCATCGTCACGACCCACACCTGGGACGAGCGGGCCGACACCTGCCGCCTGATCAAATCCCACGGCATGGAGCTCTGCTGCGGCGCGCTCCTCAACATGGGCGAGACCGACGCGCAACGCGTCGAGCTGCTCACCCAGCTACAGGAGCTCGAGCCGACCGAGGTGCCGCTCAATTTCCTGAACCCCCGGCCGGGCACCCCGCTCGGCGACCGCCCGATCCTCGGTGCGTGGGAGGCGGTGCGCTGGATCGCTCTGTTCCGCCTCGCGCTCCCTGCGGTCATCCTCCGCTACGCCGGCGGCCGCGAAGTGACGCTCCGCGATCTGCAGGCGATCGGCATGACGGCGGGCATCAACGCACTGATCGTCGGCAACTACCTGACGACGCTCGGCCGCTCGGCCGACGACGACCTCCAGATGCTCGAGGACCTGCGCATGCCCATCGGTGCGCTCAGCGCCGCCATCTGATTCCGACGGCCAGCGCCGCCTGCCCGCATGCCCACGGCCGACCACTGCACGGGTTGCGGCAAACCATTCACGCAGTGCATTGGCTGCGGGCGCGAACTCGATCCACCCCGCTTCTGCTCCGAGTGCGGCCGCCGCTTGACCGTCACGGTCATCCCCACCGGCTGGGTCGCCCGCTGCCGCGACCACGGCGAGCTGCACTCCACCTAGTCACGAGCAGATGCGTCTTCGCCGCGCCGAAATCGAGCCGGCGCATTCATTTGGTCAAGGAGACACGAGCGTTGGCTTCGCATGGTTCGACGAAGTCGCTTTCACACGCCATGCCATCATGGCGACGATGACTGATCGACCTTCTGTGCGCCGCTGGGTGGAGAACTACGAACGCGCATGGCGGACGCCGGGCACGGCGGAGATATCGACGCTGTTCACGATCGATGCAACCTACCTGCACTCGCCCTACGAGGAGCCGGTGGTGGGTGTTGATGCCATTGCTCGAATGTGGGAGGAGGACCGCGAAGGGTCGAACGAACTGTTTACGCTCTCCACCGAACTTGTTGCAGTCGATGAGCCAATGGCAGTCGTTCGAGCTGAGGTGCGATACGGCCGACCGGTCCACCAGGAATACCGGAACCTGTGGATCCTTCGTCTCGAGGCCGACGGCCGATGTTCATGGTTCGAAGAATGGCCCTATTGGCCCGGTCGTTCTTTCGTCCCCCGAGAGGCTTAGCAGGGCAATTCGCCCCACGAATGCCGAGTTCGGGTTGACGCCTGTTCAAGCGGCGGGACCGGACCCCTGCCTCGTCAGTACCACTCGGTCCTTCCGGCGTTTCTTCAGCGTCGAGCGCGACATCCGACACATGTGCGGCAACCTCCGGAGGCGTCGTTTACCTCCAACCTGGCGTACGGCTCGCCTCCTCGATCCATTTGCACAGCTCTGGTCCCTGCGCCTCCTCCACGGTCGTCACCTTGACGTAGCGGGTTCGGTCATTGGAACCAAGTGGCGGTGGAGAGTCGAAGTCCGCGCCGCCGAAAAATACGACGTTCACCGAGACGTCGTAGGCAGCGATCTCAACGATCCAGCCGAGGTCTGGTAGCCCGTAATACGGCCTCTTCCACTTGACGGCGTATTGCAAGCCGGGGATGGTCGCTCGGATCGTCGTGTCCAACCCCTTCACGATGGGTTGAAGGTGTGGCATCTGGCGCTTGAACCAGTCGTCGATGTCCGAGTGGCTCGTAGCCGGCTCTGGAGGCCTTCGCGATGCGTTGCCCTTGATTGCCTTCGGCATTGCCGGTCCGGATTTCGTGCTGTCGGGATTCGCTCTCAGGCCAGAGCGCGTGACGATGCAACTTCGAACAGGGTGATCTCAACACTTCGCGGGGCGGGCCTCGAGCCCCCACTTCGAGGCGCCTTCCTTTGCTGGGCCAGGTGTTGCTGAAGGTGGTCCATCGATTCCCACCGCTCGGTTAGAACGGCTCGCTCCGGGTCGAGGGGGTCGGCGGCGATCACGTATTCGAGGCACCCTTCTTCCTGCCGGGAGGAGCGCATTGCTTCGATGCTGGTCTCGACGAATTGATCCCGCTCATCGGGGTCAAGCACGAACGATCCTTGAACAATGGTTATGGCCATGCCTCTTTATAGGCGACCGGACTGCTGTTGGGATGCGCGCTGTCGAACAGGTCCAAAAGGTCCAGGTCTTCACTCAGGCCTGTTTCTCGAGCCGTCAGAAGAGTCGGAACCATTGAGGTTCATTGGTTCGCTACAACGAGCCGCCGTGCGTGCAGTTTCTCGTAAAACGGTCGGTGGTGTGCCGCGATCCGCGCCATTTCTGGCGAGTTGTCGACGGTGCACGCGTAGGCCTGGGCGCGTGGTTGAAACCCTGAGCTTGCCGCGACATCGGCGTGCCAGCGCGCCGTCCGTCGCCATTCGAACCGATCGACCGGATCCCACGCGAGTGCCTCCGGCATGAACGGCAGATCGACTGCCTCGCAGTAGGCCCGCATCGTCGCTTCCGGTCGCTCCACGAGATCGTCGGAGTCAATGACGACCGGATGGCGCCCCCCCGCCGCATGGACTGCTGAATACAATTCGAACAGCGCTTCGAGCCCTATGTGTCCGACCTGCAGGTCGGGTTCCACCGCGTACCAGGAGGCAGCGATTTCCTCTGGACTCCTGATGAGGAAAGCGTGCCGTGCCTCGGCCAGGAATTCCCGATCCGAGAGAACTTCTTCATGGCGACGGTCGGTCGCATCCTTCAGGAACACACGAGCGCCCCTCGTCTCCGTGCGTAACCATACGAGCAGTTCTGCAGGTGAGTGAAAGACGCGTCCTTCGACGTCGGTCTCACCGTAGTCATCGAGGTTACAGAACGGTTCATGCAGTGTCACCAGGTCGCCGCGCTCGACCATCGAACGGAAGAACGCTGTCGAGCGTGCTCGGGGTGCACTCCAAACTGCGAACACGGCCACGAAATCAAGGTATCGCGATCAGGTCGTGACGCATGACTGTCGGTTTCCAACGAGACTGCATGGATTGATTCGCGCTGCGGGCTACGGCCACGAGGCTCGGCCTCGACGTCCGTCGTCCCGGAGCCTGACATAGAACCGACGAGCGCCTGATTTAGAAGACCCCAGGCTCGATGCGTAGTGACCTTTGGGATTCTGCAGAAGGGTGGATGCAGGGCGGGTAATGCGTTGTGCCGGACGCGCGCTCGGAGCTCCTCCGGCATCACACGTCCACTGGGCGAAAGGCGTTCTGCGAGCAGGTTGCTCTCGGCAATACGGCGTCGCACGGAGCGACCTGAGGATATGGGTGGCGTCCTGTCCTGCCATTTCGGCGACCCCGGCGACACGACGTGGGCGCGGCACCAGCGCCCCGCCGGGTACTCGGCAGCCGTCCAACTGCCAGGACCGGACTCCGCTGCTGGCGCCGGCGGCCCGGGTTTCGTCCCCGTGTCAGACCGCTAACCGTCCAGCTGAGCGCAAATACCAGGGGTTTTGGCTGGGCGCGTACTTTTGCAAGCACGCGTCGGACCAGGTAGCTTGTGAACGCAAGCACAAGCCCGCAACATGTACGGAGGAAGAAGCAGCGATGGACAGCCAAGAAGTAACGATCGGCATCGGTAACAAGGCCTGGATGCTGCTGTGGGCCGGAGTCGCGGTGTTCGCTGTCCTCTGCGTGTACGCGGCGGTGTGGAACTGACGCTGACGCGTCGATGCGGCCGTAACAGCTCGGCCGAAGCTCTCGCCGACGGCGCTGCCACTTTGGCCGCCACCACTCGGATCTTGGAGGTGCCGCGGGCCGGATCTGTTGAGCGCGGGGCAGAGTCCAGACGGTCTAGTCGCCGAGCCAAACGGCTCTCGCCAGCTCCACCTCATCCCCCGGAATGCAGAAGACCTGCATGTCATCTCGGTCTCTCAGCCAGGCCCGATTTCGCTGATGCAACTCAGAACCTTGATCGAACCGGTTGAGCACCACCACGAGCTCTGCAGGGAGTCGTACGAGGGCGTCCATCGTCAGACGCACCGAGTTGATCGTGCCCAGGCCCGCATCAGCGACCAGTAGAACGACGTCGGGCATTACGGCCACGACAAGCGCGAGACAGTCGCCGTCGTCGGCGATGGGTGAACGCAAACCCCCCGCCGTCTCAACGAACCCCATGTCCACGGGCACCTCTGGCCATCGCAACTCCTCGACGAGATCTTCGAGAGTGAAGCTCGGACGGGCCAGCGCATCGGCGGCCATTGGTGGCGCCATGGCCATCTCGTACCATCGGTCGGGCTGACACACCGTCTCGGGCGATTCTCCGCTGGCCACGCCAAGGACGGCGGCGTCGTAGCCCGACGGGTCGTCGGACGGATCGAAGGATTGCGCAGGCTTACGCGCTGCCACGTTGGCTCGTTCGTTTCGCAGCGCGTCGATCACTTGCGCCGTGACGTAGGTCTTGCCGACATCGGTGCCTGTACCGACGACGACGACGAGGCGTTTGGGGCGCGCCACGGCTAAACGCCTACGCCCACCGATTTGGGCAGCCGGAGCGCACAGAGCGCATCGATCAACAGGCAGACGTCGGCATCGCGATGTGCTGCCGAGAGGGTGACTCGCAACCGACTCGTGCCAGACGGCACGGTCGGTGGGCGGATGGCCGGCACCCACAGGCCGCGCGCTAAGAGGTTTGTGGACGCGTCGATCGCAGCCTGTTCTGATCCGAGGATCACCGGAATGATCGGGCTCGGGTGCGCTGACGGTGCGAACCCGGACTCCGTCATCATCTGCACCAAAGACTCGAGGCGCTGGACGAGCGCGTTCCCCTCAGCCGACTGCAGGATCCGTATTGCCGTGAGGGCCGCCGCGGCGTCGGCCGGGGGCAGCGCGGTCGAGAAGATGTAGGACCGCGCCCGGTTGATCAGGAGGTCGACGACGTCGCGCGAGGCCGCCACGAACCCGCCGAGGGCGCCCAGTGTCTTGGAAAGCGTTCCAATCTGCACGAGGCTTGCCTTCGCCTCCCTCGAACACTTCGTCAGCTCGAGTCGCGGCCCGAGTACCCCGTGCGCTTCGTCCACCACGAGCATGGCGCCGTAGCGGAGGCAGATCGCAAGGAGCTCGTCGAGCGGCGCCACGTCGCCGTCCATGGAGAAGACCGAGTCCGTCACCACCAGGGACGGCATCCTTCCCATGACATCTCCCGACGCCAGGAGTTCCTCGAGATGTCCCAGGTCACGATGGCGGTAGACGGTTACATCGGCTCGCGAGAGCCGGCAGCCGTCGATGATGCTGGCGTGGTTGAGCTCGTCCGAGAAAACCCGGACGCCCGGACCGCCGAGCACGCTCAAGACG
>DATAYX010000356.1:0-2217 GCA_036272355.1 Acidimicrobiales bacterium | reverse complement strand
GTGATCGACCTCACCCATCACATCCCGCCGTTCGACGTCCGGGCGGGCAGCCACACACTCGTGCGCGCCGTCCCGCATCTCGGGCCGGGCGTCGTGCTCGGCGTCGTCGACCCCGGCGTCGGCACGGCGCGCCGCGGCATCGCGCTCGAGGTGGCGTTGCCCGCCGGCGGCCGGATGTCGTTCGTCGGCCCGGACAACGGGCTGCTGGTGGCGGCGGCGGAGGCGGCGGGTGAAGCGCCGATCTCTTCGGTCGTCGAGCTGGACCGTGACCCGGTGCCGCCCGACCGCGGTGCCACCTTTGACGGCCGCGATGTCTTCGCGCCGGCGGCGGCCTGCCTGGGTCTCGGGCGCCCGCTGCACGAGCTGGGTGAGCCCATCGACCCGATGTCGCTCGTCCGCTTGTTCGGCGGCGTCGTCGAGCTCGGCCGCCTGCAGGACGGGCGGCCCTGCCTGCGCGCCGAGGTGACCTGGGTCGACCACTTCGGCAACCTTCAGCTGGCGGCGACGATGGTGGACGCCCGGGTGGCCGGCATCCCGGCGACGGGGACGATCGAGCTCAACGCCCGGGTCGACTCGGGGCGGGGGGATCCCGACGGCTTCCCCCGTTCCCTGGTGCCCGACGGGGTGCAGCTGCGCTGCGTCGAGGCGTTCGGCGAGCTGCAGCAGGGCGAGTTCGGTCTGCTCGTCGACGCCAACGGGCATCTCGCGGTCGTGGCGGGCGAGGCCTCGGCGTCGCACTGGCTCAACGTCGTGGCCGGCGAGCTGCTGGTCCTCGCCTGGTGAGGGTCCGGGCGCCGGCGGTCGGCCACTCGACCGTCCGCCGACCCGTCGACGCGGCCGGTTTGGTGTTGTCGCGACCCTCCTCGGTACCATCCGACTGCAGTGAGCGACGACCCGACGACGGCCCCGAGAGCCGGCGCACCCGAGAACCCCGTGGTGAAACGGATCCCCGAGGCCACGGTGCTGCGACTGCCCGTGTACCAGCGAATCCTGACCGAGCTCGTCCGCGCCGGGACGCGCACGGTCTCCTCGGAGCAGCTGGCGGAACTGGCCCGGGTCAACGCGGCGAAGGTGCGCAAGGACCTCTCGCTCCTGGGCTCGTTCGGTACCCGCGGCTCGGGCTACGACCCCGATTTCCTGATCGCCCAGATCGACCGGGCACTCGGTATCGACGAGGCCCGGTCGGTGGCCATCGTGGGGATCGGCAACCTCGGCCGCGCCCTCACCAACTCCGCCGGCTTCGCCTCGCGGGGGTGCCAGGTCACCGCGCTCTTCGACGTGGACCCCGAGGTGGTCGGCGAGGAGATCCGCGGCATGAGGGTGCGGCACATGGACGAGATCGCCACGCTGCGCGCCGCCGACTGCCCCGACATCGGGGTCATCACGACCCCGGAGTGGTCCGCCCAGGGCGTGGCCGACCTCCTGGTGCGGACGGGGGTCACCTCACTCCTCAACTTCGCCCCGCGGGTCCTCCACGTCCCCCCGCACGTCCACGTCCGCTACATCGACCTCTCCATCGAGCTGCAGGTGCTCGGTTTCTACCGGGCGCGCCAGGATGCGGCCGCCCGTGCCGGCGCCGCCGGCGAGCCGGTGCCCCTCATCCGGGCGGTGGGGATGTCACCGCCCCAGGACCTGGCCTAGGCCACACCTGGGACACTGACTGGCACACCGGGCGCCGGGACCGGCAGAATTGTGTCCCGACCCAGGAGGATTCGCAGTGTCCGTCGTCGTCATAGGGCTGCAGCACACGCAGGCGCCCCTGCCTCTGCTCGAGGCCACGGCGATCGCGGAGTCGGACCTGCACAAGGCGCTCAGCGCCCTCGGCCACAAGCGCAACGTGCAGGAGGCGGTCGTGCTCTCGACCTGCCTGCGCACCGAGGTCTACGCCGTGGTGGACCGGTTCCACGACGCGGTGGCCGAGATCTACGACGTCCTGTCCGAGCAGTCGGCGGTCCCGGTCGAAGAGCTCTCCCTCCACGCGGTGCTCCGCTTCGACGACGACGTCACCGCGCACCTCTTCTCCGTGGCGTCAGGCCTCGAGTCCGTGGTGACGGGGGAGTCCGAGGTCGCCGGCCAGGTCCGGCGCGCCTTCGAGCGGGCCCAGGAGGAGGGCACGTGCGGCCCGGTCCTCTCGGCGCTGTTCCGCCACGCGCTCTCCACCTCCAAGCGCGTACGCACCGAGACAGGCATCAGCCAGGGGACGACGTCGTTCGCCTA
>DATAYX010000355.1:0-2038 GCA_036272355.1 Acidimicrobiales bacterium | reverse complement strand
CGGCGCATGTCCCCCGCCCGATGGCACCACCCGTCCAGGTACCAGTGCCCGTCGATCGTCATGACCTGCACGGGATCGACCACCCGGGTGGTCAACTCGTCTCTCGAACCCGACAGGTACTCGATCTCCACCGACCGCCCCGCCTCCGTCGCCTCCCTCACCGCCCCCAGGAAAGCCGGCGCGTCCACGTCGAGACCCACCGACGCACGCACGCCCAGCGCCGCATCCAGCTTCGCCAGCGCCCGACGCAAGGCGTCGTCCTCCGAGCCGGGCACCGCCAGCAACAGGCGCGCCGACGCCGCCACCGCGAACCCCTCCGCCGGCGTCAACGGACGGGGCCGCGCGAACTCCTGCGGCAAGAACGCCCGCACCGACGTCTCCGACACCTCGATTTCCATGAGCGTGTCCGGTGTGTACGGCGGCGTCCCGCAGCACGCCGCCAGCTCCAACTCGGCCACCAACTCCTGCTCGCTCATCCCGAACCGCTTCGACACGTCGGCGATGGGCGCCTCCCCGACCTGCGCCAGCCACCCGATCACGGCCAACAACCTCCGCAGCCGCCGGCTCGTCTCGGCTCCCGGCGCAGAACGAGGCGGGCCCGCCGCGCCGGTTCTGCCCTCATCGGACGCGGCGGCCTCCATCTTCCCCGCCCCATCGTCCGGCTCGTCCTCCGTCTCGTGCTTCTCCGTCAGCGCGCTGAGCCAGTCGACGAGCTCGTCCCTGAAGGCCTGCGGCTCCAGAACGGTCGCGTGATCAGCCAGGCCGAGCACCCACGAACGGATCGAGGGGAACGACGGGACGCGCAGGGCGAGCTCCACGGAACCGTCGTCGAGGTGCCGTGCGACCTTGTCCGCCCCGACCTCGTCGGCGACGCGGCGGGCTTCGAGGGCGTCGACCCGGATCCGCATCTCGATGAGGTCGGCACCCTCCGCGTCCCAAGGCTCTTCCGGCAACGCCGGTTCGATATCGATGCCCTCGGGGACGCCGGCGCCCTCCGCACTTCCGGCCTCACCCCGCGTCACCTCGCCGTCGACGCGATCGACGCGGAAGGTCCGCACCGCGCTGCTGTCGAGGTCCCACGCGACGAGATACCAATGGCCGAAGCGGAACCACAGCCCGAGCGGGACGACGCGGCGATCGCGCCCGGTGCGGTACGCGAAGGCCGCCGTGGCCTTCGTGCGGACAGCCTCGAAGAGCTCGATCAACGCCGGCGTGGGGACCATGCTGGCGATCGGACGGACGTCGCCGAGTCCCGTCGCGCCCAACTTCAGCAGCGCATCCCTCCCACTAGGATCGCCGAGGTGGACGCCGGCGACGGCGAGATGCAACGCGACCTGCTCGTCGGGCTCGAGTGCGAGGTCGGGCAGGTAGAACTGATCGCGGTCGATCCGGTACCCGTATTGCTCGTTGCCCGGGAGTCGTTCGGTGAGGACGGGGATGCCTTCGTCCCTGAGGAGCCGCTTGTCACGCTCGAAGGCCTGACGTCGTGCCGCATGTTCCGCGGGGTATCCCGGGACGTGGTGCGCGATGGCATCGAGCGTGAGGGGCTGCTGCGTCTCGAGCAGGACCAGGACCAGGTCGGTGACGCGCTCGAGCCTGTCCAACTTCGTGCCGGACGAGGTCGGGGCGGGAGTCGGGGCCGGGGGGGCGGGCGCCATCGTGACGACTCTAAGACACCCGCCGGGATGTCCGTCACGTGACGACGGCCGTGTCTGCCGTGTCAGCCGTGTCAGCCGTGTCAGCCGTGTCCGGGCCTGGGCATCCCTTCGACTGGCACCTGCACCTCGTCTGGCTGCTCGCCGTCGTGGCCCTGATCGCGGGGTACCTGCGGCTGACGTCGACGTCGGAGTCCCCGTGGCAGGCCACGACGCGACAGAAGTTCCTCTTCGTCACCGGCGTGGTGTTGTTGGGTGCCGCCGTGACGTGGCCGCTCGGCGACCTGGCCGCACACTGGCTGCTGGTCGCATTGGTGCTGCAGCGGCTGCTGCTCATGCTGGCCGTGCCACCGCTGCTGATACTCGGGACACCGCGGCCGCTG
>DATAYX010000354.1:0-2127 GCA_036272355.1 Acidimicrobiales bacterium | reverse complement strand
GAGTACGGCATCGCGGCGCACTGGGGCTACAAGTCCAAGGAGGACCACTCCTCGGAGATGGCGTGGCTGCAGCGCATCGCCGACGTCGACCGCCAGACGGACGATCCCATCGAATTCCTCGAGGCCTTGAAGCTCGACCTGGAGCAGGACGAGGTCTACGTCTTCACGCCCAAGGGCAAGGTGATCGCGCTGCCGGCCAAGTCGACGCCGGTGGACTTCGCGTACGCCATCCACACCGAGGTGGGGCACCGCTGCATCGGGGCCCGGGTCAACGGCCGGCTGGTGCCGCTGGAGACGGCCTTGTCGTCCGCGGACACCGTGGAGATCTTCACGTCGAAGTCGCCGACGGCGGGACCGTCGCGGGACTGGCTCCAGATCGTGGCCTCGACGCGGGCCCGCAACAAGATCCGCCAGTGGTTCTCGCGCGAGCGCCGTGAGGACGCGATCGAGAACGGGCGCGAGGACCTGGCGCGGGCGCTGCGCCGCGAGGGCCTGCCGTTGCACAAGTTGCTCGGGTCGGCGGCGCTGCAGCAGGTGGCGGACCAGATGAACCTGGTCGACCTCGACGCGTTGTACGCGTCCATCGGCGAGAGCCAGGTGTCCGCCCAGTCGATCGTCCAGCGGCTGGCCAAGGTGCTGCGGAGCGGCGAGGCCGATGACGAGCAGCTGCCTACGACAGCGCTGACCGGCGTCACCCGGACGCGACCGGCCGGTGGGCGCCGGACCGGGGCCGGGGTCTTCGTCGAGGGCCTCGACGACGTCATGATCCACCTGGCCCGCTGCTGCACGCCGGTACCGGGGGACCAGATCGTGGGGTTCGTCACCCAGGGCCGCGGGGTGTCGGTGCACCGGGCGGACTGCGCCAACGCCGCCGCGCTGGCGGACCGCTCGCAGGAACGCCTGATCGAGGTCGAATGGGACCGGGGCAGCGACGGGGTCTTCGTGGCGACGATCGAGGTGCAGGCCTTCGACCGCTCCCGCTTGCTGGCCGACGTCAGCCGGGTGGTGAGCGAGCACCACCTGAACATCGTGGCGGCGCGGACGGCCACGACGCCGGACCGCGTGAGCCGCATGGCCTTCGACATCGAGCTCGCGGACCCGACGCATCTGCACTCGTTGATCAGCGCGTTGAAGCACCTCGACGGTGTCTTCGACGCCTATCGTCAGCTCCCTGGCAAGAAGGCTTAGGTCCCCGGCCGTGAGGCGTCCTCTGTGACGGCGGGGTCTGTCGCGCCCGAACGCGGGTCGTCGGGGCCGCGCACGCCCAAGGGCATGCACGACGTGCTGTGGCCGGAGTCCTCCCGTTGGGAGGCGACGGTGGCGCGGTTCGCGACGCTGGTGCAGGGTGCCGGCTACGGCCTCGTCCTGACGCCCGTCGTCGAGCACGCCGGCGTGTTCCTGCGGGGGATCGGCGAGGGGAGCGAGGTCGTCGGCAAGGAGATGTACGTCTTCGAGGACCGCGACGGCCAGCTGATGGCGCTGCGCCCCGAGGGGACGGCGCCGGTCGTGCGCGCCTTCGTGCAGCACCACCCGGTCCCACCCTGGAAGGCCTGGTACGCCGCGCCCTCGTTCCGCCACGAGAACCCGCAGCACGGGCGCTACCGCCAGCACTATCAGCTCGGCGTGGAAGCGCTGGGGCCGGCGGACGCCGACCTCGACGTCGAGGTGGTCTCGCTGGCGCACGACTTCTTCGCCGGGCTGGGTCTGCGCCAGGTCGAGCTCAAGCTGCACTCCATGGGCGACGGGGTCTGCAAGCCCGGCTACGTCGCGCTGCTCGGCGCGTTCCTGGCCGAGCGGGCCGACCAGCTGTGCCACGCGCACCGGGCGCGCCACCTCGAGAACCCGCTCCGGGTGCTCGACTGCAAGACGGACGAGTGCCGGAAGGCCACGGAGGACGCGCCGCACTTCCTCGACCACCTGTGCGACCCGTGTGCCGCGCACTTCGCGCGGGTGCGGGCGGGCCTCGAAGGGCTCGGCGTGCCCTACGTGATCGACCACCGGCTGGTCCGTGGCTTCGACTACTACACGAGGACGACGTTCGAGTTCGCGGCCCGGGCGCTCGACGCGGCGCAGAACGGGGTCGGCGGGGGTGGGCGCTACGACGGGCTCGTCGAGATGCTGGGCGGC
>DATAYX010000353.1:0-6956 GCA_036272355.1 Acidimicrobiales bacterium | reverse complement strand
GTGCCGGCGAGCGACCCGGCGTAGCTGGCGTCTCCGTATGCGAACACGCCGCCGTCGGAGGAGACGAGCCAGTAGCCCCGGGTGTCCGGGGTCGGGAGCATGGCGATGATCGGCGCCGCGAGGTGCGTGCCGCCTGGGGAGCCGTAGTAGACGGCGTTGCCGACACCGGGACCGGCGGCGATGGCGATGATGCGATCGTTCCCCGGGCGGTTGCCCGAGGCGGAGCCTCGGAAGGTTGCATCGCCGAAGGCGAACACCCCGCCGTCGGCCGCCGCCAGCCAGTATCCAGCGCCGTCGGGCGTCGGGGCGATGCCGACGACCGCCTCGTGGAGCGTCGTCGTCGAGAGTGACCCGAAGTAGCGGGCGTCGCCGAACGCGAAGATCCCGCCGTCGGCTGCCGCCAACCAGTAGCCCTTGCCGTCGGCGGTCGCCGCGGCCCCGACGATGGGCGCCTGCAGCGGTGTGCCGGCGAGCGACCCGGAGTAGAGGGCGTCGCCGTAGGCGAACACGCCACCGTCGGAGGAGACGAGCCAGTAGCCCCGGGTGTCCGGCGTGGCGATGATGGCGATGATGGGCGCCGCGAGATGCGTACCGGCGGGCGAGCCGTAGTAGGCGGCGCTGCCGAAGGCGAAGACGCCGCCGTCCCGTGCGACGAGCCAGTAGCCGTCGTCCGACGAGGTCGCGGCGAGGGCCACCACGCCGTCGTTGAGGTGGCGGCCGGAGAGCGATCCGAAGTACCCGGCGTCACCGAAGGCGAAGACGCCGCCGTCGGCCCCGACGAGCCAGTACCCGCCGCCGTCGTATGTCGGCACCAGGTCGACGTTGAACGCGTCGACGCGCGTCGACAGCAACGAGGAGCGATAGGGGACCCCACCGTAGGAGCCGACCTCGCCCCCAGCATCGGCGAGCCAATAGCCGGGTGTGGCCATGGAGGGGCTCGACGCGGTGTTCGCGGTCGCGTTCGGGGTGGAGGCGGGAGCGGTCGAGGTCGGTGTGACCGGTCCGGCGACGGCCCGCTTCGCCGCCGCCTGCACGGGAGCGGCAAGGACGGCCCCGACGAACATGAGCACTGCGGCCGAGGCGAGGACGCCGACGGCTCGGGTGCGGAGCGCGCGGTGCGCGGGGTGCGCGCGGTGCCTGGTCATCGCCCTGCCGCCCTTGCATGTGCAATCCCTAATGCAGGACGCGTTGCCCCAGAGGGCAGCACTTCAGATCGAAACACCCCAACTCCATCGCCAAGGGCCGCCGCAAACGCGAACGGCTCGGAGTAAAGCGCGGGACAGTATCGGCTACCGGTAGCCGGTTCGGTGCATAGACGTTTCGGCTGCGTTGCAATTCACACCGGTTTCGTCACGATCCCCTGACCTGGATGCTTGCCGGGGACCAATCCCGTCGCGACCCCGGGTTCCGGCGCGCTCGACCTGGCCAAGACGGACACCGAGGACATCGAGTCGATCACGGAGACGGCGTTTCTCCTGTGCAAGGCGGAAGCAAAGACGATGACAGACCGCCTCGTCCAGAGGGGGCCTTCCTGCGAGAGGTCGGCTCGCTGCAGTGACGTCGTAGCCACCGCGCCGCCCGGGTCAGGCGCTCAGCGATTCCCCGGTGCCGAGCGTCCCGAGATCGTGGGCGCCGAGGAGCCAGCGCGCAGCCTTGGCCTCGAGCGGCCGACCCAGGTGATAGCCCTGAGCGTGGTCGCAACCCATCAGGCGCAGGCTGTCCAGCTGTGCCGCGGTCTCGACTCCCTCGGCGATGGTCTTGTAGCCGAGCGTCCGGGCCAATTGGATCAGTGCCGCGGCCATGCTGCGGCTGTCGTCGCCCTGGCCCAGCATGTCGACGAAGGACTTGTCGATCTTGACGATGTCGACTGGTAAACGGAGGAGGTGCAGGAAGGTCGAGTAGCCCGTGCCGAAGTCGTCCAGTGCGATACGCACGCCGAGCCTGCGCAGCGCGGCGATGTTCTGCAGCGTGGCCGCGTCGTCGGTCAGGACCTCACTCTCCGTGATCTCGAGGACGAGCCTTGCGGGGTCGAAGTCGCACTCACGGAGTGTGGTGGCGATCCGGTCCGACAGCAGCTCGTCGGCCAGCTGGCCGGCCGAGAGGTTGACGCCGATTTCGAGGTCGGGCCCGCAGATGCCCGCTTCCACCCACTCGCGCACCTGGCGGCACGCGGTGCGCATCACGCACGCGTCGATCTCGCCGATCAGTCCGATCTCTGTCGCCAACGGTACGAAGTGACGGGGGTCGACCAGGACCCCTTCGGGATGCGGCCACCGCACCAATGCCTCGAAGCCGACCACCCTGTTGTTCCGCAGATCCAGCTGGGGCTGGTAGTACGCGATGAGGTCGCCGCTCGAGATCGCGGCGCGTAACTCCTCCTCCAGCTCGATGCGGGCCAGCACGAAGGTGTGCATCTCGGCCCGGTACACCTCGAAGCGGTCCTTCCCGTGCTTCTTCGCCTGGTACATGGCGATGTCGGCGTTGCGGAGGAGCTGCTCGCTCGTGATGTCCTCCTCGTCGAAGGCGATGCCGATGCTGCAGGCGCCGCTGAGGGTCTTCGAACCCAAGCGGACGGGTTGCCGCAGCGAATCGAGGATCTGCTGCGCCACCGCCTCGGCCGCTTCGCGCGAAGGAAGGTCCTCGATGAGGACGGCGAATTCGTCACCCCCGAGGCGCGCCGCCGTGTCGGCCGGCTGCAGGATCTCGACGAGGGTCGTGGCGACCCGCCGGAGGAGCTGGTCGCCCTCGCCGTGCCCGAGGCTGTCGTTCACGGTCTTGAAGTCGTCCAGGTCGAGGAACAGGACCGCGAGGTGGGAGTCCTTGCGGATCATCCGCGTGAGCGCGTGCTCGAGACGGTCCTGGAAGAGCGCCTTGTTGGCCAGCCTGGTCAAGGAGTCGTGGAAGGCGCGGTAGGCCAGCTCGTCCTCGAGGATCTTGCGGTCGGTCACGTCCCGGAAGCTGTACACGCGCCCGACCACGAACCCATCGACGGTCTGGGACCGGGCGAAGCGCTCGATGACCCGACCGTCCTTGAACTCGAGCAGGTCGAAGAACTCGCTCTCCGGATCGAGATCGAGGTCCTCGATGCGGGACACGAAGTCCTGCGGGCGGATCAACTGCTCGAGGCAGATCCGTAGGTTGCCCATGTCGTCCATCCGGGCCACCGTCTCCTCGGGGAGGCCCCAGATCTCAGAAAAGCGTCGGTTGTAGTCAGTGATCTTTCCCTCGATGTCGATCACGAGGATCCCGTCGGCCGTGGAGTCGAGCGTCGCGGTCAGTCGCGACAATGCGTCACCCACCTCCCTCTCGGCGGACACCTGTGCCGCGACGTCGTGCGCCGTGACGACGATCCCCTCGACGGTGGGATCGTCGAGCAGGTTCACGAAGTTGAGCTCGAAAGGAATACCGCCGCCGTCGCGGCGCGTCAGCCCGACTCGTGCGATCACCGGGGAGACCGCGGTCGCACCCCGTCGCGCCGCGGCGAGCGCGACGAGGAATTCCGCGCGATCACTCTCGGAGACGATGCCGGCGAGCGGCCGTCCCTCGAGGTCTTCGGGGTCGTGGCCCAGCAGCCTGGTGATGGCCCCCGAGACGGACTCGAGGTTGCCCTCGTTCGACACCAGCATGATGATCGACCCGGCGTTGTGCACGAGCGAGCGGAAGGTCGCCTCACCGCGCCCGCTGGCCACCTCGAAACGGCGACGCTCGGTCAGGTCCCGCATGGACAGGAGGATCACCTCGTCGCCGGACCATCGCGTGCGCGACCCAATCAGCTCGACGAGCCGCCAGCCCGAGGCGGCCTTGACCCTGATCTCGATGGGCGAGCCGACTTCCTTGTGCTGCACGGATCCGAGCGAACGCAGGACGAATTCGTGATCGTCGGGGTGCACGAGGTCGAGGCCGGATTGCCCGAACCACTCTTGGAGCGATCGCCCGAAGATCCGCTCCGCGGCGAGGTTGCCCCACAGGATCATCCCGTTGCCGTCGACGAGGACGACGGCGTCGGGGAAGTGCAAGAACGCGTCGGCCATCTCGTCGAGCGCCGGCGTCGCCGACGAGGGCGCCTGCTCCGGCTCGTCGTGGCGCCGTCGAGACAGGTGGCCCGGCTGCCGCCTCGGGACGGCGTCTGCCGACGCGTCCGCGTCGCGCTCCAGCCGCTCCCTCAACATCGAGTCCCCCTCCAAGCCGAAACCTTCCCCTCTATTCTCGGCCTCTTCCCGCGAATTCTCGGTTGCAGTCCAGTTGCAAGCTGAGGTCGGGCGTGCGTACGCCCTGCGGATTTCCGAACGGATCCTGAGTTGCAGGCCGCTGAAGGGCCAGCGCCGTTGCTGCACGTCAGTTGGTGGAATCCGGTTCCGTTCCTAATCTCATCGCTTATGCCCGAGCCCGCCCCGCCGTCTCCCAAGCGCCACGGCGCCTCGCCCACGTTCCGCCATTTGGACGATCCCGACGTGCCGTGGCAGGCGATCAAAGCACAACGCAATGCGGACGGGTCGGTGGCGCACGTCTGGGAGAAGTGGCTGGCCTTCTCGCCCGACCCTCAGTACCTGACCCTCTACGCGCGCTATGACCCCGGCATGGTGGTGCGCCGTCACGGCCACTTCTCGCCCCACGTCGTCTTCGTGCTCGAGGGCGAGGTGTCGTTCGGGGATCGCCGATGCCAGGCCGGGACGCATGTGGAACTGCCGACGGGAGCCGCGTTCGGCCCGGTCGTCGCCGGTCCCGACGGAGCCGTGATGTTCGAGGTGATGATGGGCGACCCGCGCAGTTGGGGCGACGACCCGGCGGCCTTCGACGCTGCGTTGGCCGCCCAGGGTGCGGAGGCGCTGCCCGACCCTCCCTTGGAGTTCCCGGCCTGGCTCGCCGACCTGCGCGCGCACTGGACCGGCGAACCGGCGAACGGCGAGGAGGAGTGAGGCCCGTCTCTTACAGCACGAGGTGCTCGTAGGCCTCAGGAGCCTGCATGTTCTCCTTGATGCGCGCCTCCTGCTCTTCGGGTGACTCTTCCGTGCGCAGGACGATGGGAGAGAGGATGATGCCCAGAGTCACGCACCCGGCCGCTATGTACAGCGCAAGTTGGTAGCCATGGGCCAAGGCCGAGACCACATCGTGACCGGCGGCCAGGAGTGACCTCGAACTGTTCTCGGCGATCGTGCCGAGCGCGGCGAGGCCGATTGCCCCGGCCAGCTGCTGGGAGACGTTGACGACGCCCGAACCGAGACCGGCGTCGGCGTTGGGGATCTCCGACATGCCGATCTGCAGGAGCGGCATGAACGCGGCACCGGCACCGATGCCCATCATCAGGAACGCAAAGAAGATGCGCGGGAAGTACGACGCATGCGGCCCGGCTGACGCGAAGAGCAGCAGGCCGACCGCCGCGAACACCATCCCCGGATACATCACCGTCTTGTTGCCGAAGCGACCCACGAGCCAGGCCGTGATGCCCGTCGACATGCCGGCCATGCCGAGCGCTTGGGGCAGGAAGGCGAGTCCCGTCTTCACCGGGCTGTAGTGCAGGACGTGCTCCAGGTACAGGGCACCGATGAAGAAGGTCGAGAACATGCCGATCACCAGCAGTCCCCGCACCACGGCCGAGCCCGTCAAGGTGCGGAGCTTGAGGATGCGCAACGGCATGATCGGGTTGGGCAGTTTCGACTCGAGCACGAGGAAGGCCACCATGAGGGCCACGCCGAGGCCGAAGAAGCCGAGCGTGTGGGCCGAGACCCAGCCGTTGGTCGAGGCGGTGACGATGGCGTAGATCGCCACCATCACCGACGCCGTTACGAGGACCGAGCCGACCCAGTCCACGCCTTGTCTGATGCCCAGGCCGACGTTGTCCACCAACAGGAGGTAACCGGCGATCAGCGTGGCGATGCCGACAGGCACGTTCACGAAGAAGATCCAATGCCAACTCAGAATCTGGGTGAGCACGCCACCGGCAAGGAGCCCTACGGAGCCCCCGCCGACAGCGACGAACACGTACGCGCTCATCGCCTTGGCCCGCTCGGTCATGCTCGGGAACTCGGTGACGATGATGGCGACGATCACCGAGGACGACAGCGCCCCGCCAATGCCTTGGACGAAGCGCGCCGCCACCAACATCTCCTGGCTGCCGGCCGACCCGCAGACGATGGACGAGAGGGTGAACAACGTCACGCCCGCGAGGAACACCTTCTTTCGGCCGATCAGGTCCCCGAGGCGCCCGGACAGGAGGAGGAAGCTGCCGAAGGAGATGAGGTAGGCGTCGACCACCCAGGTCAGGCCGGACTGGTTGAAGTGCAGGCTCTTCTGGATGGCCGGGAGCGCCACGTTGACGATGGAACCATCGAGGGCGTTCATGAACATGGCCAGGCAGACCACGACCAGGGCGATCCAGCGGCGGCGGTCGCCGGTCGGGACGTCGGCCGCGACGATCGCGGCTCCAGGGATAGTCATGATTTCGGGACTATCATAGAGGGGTGATGGATCTAGGCGTGCAGGCCGGGTTCGTGCGTGACGGTTCGGGGTCCTTTTCGTGAGCGCCCGGGCGTCGGCGCGGGCACGGACCGGGACGATCGTCCTACTCACCCGGCTGGCCCGGGCCGTGTTCCTGCGAAGTTCCGTCGACCTGGTCGGGATGAATCTGCGCAACATGGTCACGCTCGCCTATCTGCGTGACCACCCCGGCGTCTCGCAGCAGACGATGACCGAAGACCTCTCCATGGACTCGAACACCGGCGTCCTGGTGCTCAACGATCTGGAGGACCTCGAGTACGCGGAACGGCGGCGCGATCCGGCCGACCGGCGCCGCCACATCGTCGACATCACCGAGGCCGGCCGCGAGGCGCTCGAGCGGGCGGAGTCGGCGCAGGGGAGTATCGAGGACGAGATCCTCGGTGGGTTGAGTGCGGCGGAGCGGGCCGAGCTACGCCGCTTGTTGGTGAAGGCGCTGGAGAAGCATCAGCCGGGCGGAGGTG
>DATAYX010000352.1:0-2865 GCA_036272355.1 Acidimicrobiales bacterium | reverse complement strand
GACGGTCGTGTAGAGGGCGATGGCCCGCACCCGCTGCGCACCCTCGGGGAACGCCGTGGTCAAGAGGGACAGGGCACACGGTGCGGCGAGCGCGGCGCCCATGCCCTGGATCGAGCGGGCTGCGAGGAGGGCCCAGCCGCTAACCGCCAGGCCGCCGACGAGGGAGCTGATCGTGAAGACGGCGATGCCGAGCAGGAAGACCCGGCGCCGGCCGAAGAGGTCACCCGCTCGGGCGCCGAGGAGCAGGAAGCCGCCGAAGGTGAGGATGTATGCGTTCAAGACCCAGGAGAGGGCACTGCTCGAGAAGCCCAAGCTCTCCTGGATGTGGGGCAGGGCGACGTTCACGATGGTGGCGTCCAGCACCACCATCATCTGGGCGGTGAGGATCACCGCCAGAAGGACGGAGGGGTGGCGCAGCCAGCGGGCAGCGCCAGGACCTGGGGAAACAGGACCGGCGGCCACGCTGCTCCCGGCTGCTGGGCGCGTGAGGCTAAGGGGTGATTGGGGCATTGACTCCGACCTTTCCGCTGGTATCCTGGAAGCGGAAGCTTCTTCCGGTTATTATACGGAGGGTGCCTCCGGTTAGCAACCCCTTTGCCGGAGAAACGAGATGGCGACACAGAAGGGCAGCACAGAGCTCCGGCCTCCCGAAGGCGGCGAGGCCGAGACCGTCGAGGGCCGGCCGATGCGGGCGGACGCTCGGCGCAACCGCGAGCTGCTGGTCGCCGCGGCGAAAGAGGTCTTCTCCTCGCAGGGCGCCGGAGCCTCGATGGAGGCCATCGCGAAGCAGGCCGGCGTCGGGGTCGGGACGCTGTACCGCCACTTCCCCAACCGGCTCGACCTGGTGGAAGCGGTGTACCAGACGGATGTCGAGGAACTGTGGGAGTCGGCGCAGCGAGTGGTGGCCGAGCTCGAACCGTGGGCCGCCGTCGAAGCGTTCTTCGTCGCCTTCCGGCGCTACGCGCAGACGAAGCAGGCGCTCATGGCCGAGCTCCACCAGGCCTTCGAGAAGAACCCGGACATGCGGTCACGGGCGCGCAGCCTCATCGAGTCCTCGTTCGACCTCGTCATCGACCGGGCCAAAGCGGCCGGCGCCGTCCGCGGGGACGTCACCGGCTCGGACCTCATGCAATTGGTCAGCCCCGTCTGCACCAACACGAGCATCGAGCCGGATCAGGCCGCCCGCCTCCTGCGCATGGTTCTCGACGGCATGCGGGCCGACGCGGCCCGGACCGCTTTCGCCTGACCGGGGCACCGACGCCGAAGGGCAATCCGCATTGGTGCCGGACGTCCGAGCCCCGGCGGTCTTAACGTTGCCGGCATGGACGGGGGCACGAACGGTGAGCGCAAGGGTCCCGCCCACGCCCGTGGGCGCACGCTGCCGAAGAGCAACGAGGAGCGCCTCTCCGAGCTCGGCAAACTGCTGCCGCCCCCGAGCGAGGACGAGCTCGAGATCATCCGGGGGCTCCGCCATGAGCGCCGTCGCCGCCGCTTCCTCACTTGGCTCATCGCCATCGTCCTGATCGCACTCCTCGCCGGCGCCATCGCCCAGTGGGTGCGGCCGCTCCCCGCCTCCACCCTGGAGATCCAGGGTGTCCGCCTGCCGGGAACGGCCCCGACCTTCGCGTGGCCCAGCACAGGGGAAGCCGCGGCCGCGGTCGAGGGCACCGGCACGCTGGGACAGGTGCGGGGATCGCAGCCCGTCCCCGTCGCCGGGCTGATCGACGTGTTGACCGCGTACGTGGTCCTCGCCGACCATCCCCTCGCCCAAGGGGCGGACGGATCGTCGATCACGGTGACGAACGACACGCTCACCGCGTACCAAAACGGGCAAGCGAGCCACCAGTCCGAGATCCCGGTCGCCGCCGGGGAGTCACTGACCGAGCTCCAGGCACTCGAAGGGCTGTTGATCGACAACGGAACCGACATGGCGACGCTGCTCGCGGACTGGGACGCGGGCAGCACGAGTGCATTCGTCTCCAAGATGACCGTCACGGCCCAGAAACTCGGACTGTCCGGCACGCACATCACGGACCCGAGTGGTGCCGACTCCGCCACCACGAGTACGGCCGAGGACCTCGTCCGGCTCGGCGAGAAGGCGCTATCGATCCCGATCCTCGCTCAGATCGTCTCCCTCGGTCAGCCGAGCGTCCTCATCCCGATGACGAACGTGGTCTACAACCTCAACTTCGCCCTCGGCCAGGACGGGATCGTCGGCATCAAGACCGCGTCAGACTCGAGCGCCAACGGCTGCTACCTCGTGGCGGCCCGGCAGAACATCGGCGGCAAGACGGTGACCGTCGTGGGCGCGGTCCTGAGCCAGCCCGCCGGATCGCTGGGTCCCAACACGACCGCCGTCCGCGTCGGCGATGCCCTGGTCAAGAGCATCTTCGCGGCGCTCCACAGCTACCCGATCTTCACCCCCGGGCAGACGGTGGGGAAGGTCACGGGCCCTTGGGGAGCGACGGCGCCGGTCACGGTGGCGCAGCCGGTCAACGTGGTCGGTTGGCCCGGGCTCTCCGTCACGCTCGTCGCCCGGCGCGACATCCCGAAGGGAGCGCTGCCGCGGGGCGCCAGTGTCGGCACGTTAGCCGCCATCGTCGGGACGACGTCGACCCATGTCCCGCTGCACACCGCAGCGCCGTTGTCGAAGCCCGGATGGTGGTGGCGCCTCACGCGCTGAGGCGCTGAGCCGCTGCCGCGTCAGCCCCCGGTCGGAAGGGGGAACCCGGTGGCCGCCGCCCATTGCGGGTCGATCACGTAGCTGCCGGCACTGTTCACGTCGAGGATCACGACCGTGCTCTGCACCCGGTTGCCCGTGGAGGGCGCGATGGTGATCGGCCCGGTGATGCCCTGGTAGTTGCG
>DATAYX010000351.1:0-5196 GCA_036272355.1 Acidimicrobiales bacterium | reverse complement strand
GCTCTGCGCGCGGGAGGCCGTGCTGCCCTACGTCGTGGCGCGGGCCGTGGTCCTGAGCGCGCTCGGCTTGGCCCACTTCATCGTCGACCGCACCCACCCGGCGACGGTGGGCGTGGCGGCCCGGGTGCACGCCGGGCTGCTGGGCTGGGACGCCGGCTGGTACGAGACGATCGCCCGCGTCGGCTACGCCCCGCTCGGCCGCCAGTCGCTGCGCTTCTTCCCGGCCGTCCCGGTGCTGACCCACGGACTGGCCTGGATCGGGTTGGGCGACGGTCCCGCGCTGATACTCCTGGCCAATGCGGCGGCCTTCGCGGCGACCGCCATGCTGTACGTCCTCGTGCGCCGCGAAACGGGCAGCCCGGACGTGGCGCGCCGCGCCGTCTGGGTGCTCAGCCTCGTACCGGCCGCCTTCGTGCTCGTCATGGGCTACGCCGAATCGCTCCTTCTCGTCTTCGCGCTCGGCTGCTTCCTTGCGCTCCGTCCGCCGGCGACGAGCCCGGACGCCCGCCCGCACTTCGCGGTTGCCGGCGCGCTCGCCATCGCCGCCGCGTTGACCCGGCCGATCGGGGTGCTGCTGTTCCTCGCCGTCGCGTCGGAGCTGGTCCGCTGGTGGCAGCGCCTCGGACGCAGCGAGCGCGCCGCCGGCCTGGGCGCCGCGGCTGCGCCGTTCGTTGGGCTCCTCGTCTTCCTGGCTTGGTCCAAGCACACCGTGCACGACTGGTGGGCCCCGCTGCGGGTCCAGCTCCAGGGCTCGCACCACGGCGGCCTGTCCGATCCGTTCGTCACCCTCTACGACGACGCCAGGGGCGTGCTGCACCATCACGTCGGCACGGCGCTGCACGTCCCGTGGGTGCTGCTCGCGCTGGCCATGCTCATCGTGTGCTGGCGCCGCCTGCCGGCTCCCTACACGCTGTTCGCCGCCGCGACCCTCGCCGTCGCGGTCTCGGGCGCCAATCTCGATTCGTTCGAGCGCTACGCCCTGAGTGCGTTCCCGCTCTCGATCGCCGCCGCCCTGCTGCTCGCCCAGTCCCAGGTCCAACGCCTGGTCCTCACGCTCCTCTCGGCGGGGCTCGCCGGCTACGCCCTTCTCGCCTTCCTCAACATGTCGGTGCCCTAGACCCTCACTGGGCCTGCTCGGGGGGTCCACTAACCTTCGCCCACGATGGCCGAAAGAGAGGACGTACCCGTCGTCATCGCCGGCGCCGGGCCCGGCGGCCTCACTGCCGCCTACCTCCTGGTCAAACGGGGGCAGCGGCCCCTGGTGCTCGAGAAGGACGACGTCGTCGGCGGCATCAGCCGCACCGTCGAGCGCGACGGCTGGCGCTTCGACCTGGGCGGGCACCGCTTCTTCACCAAGGTGCCGGAGGTCGAGTCCCTCTGGCACGAGATCCTCCCCGACGAGGACTTCATGCTCCGGCCGCGCATGAGCCGCATCTTCTACCAGGGTAAGTTCTACGACTACCCGCTCAAGGCCCTCAACGCGCTGCGCAATCTCGGGCTGTGGGAGGCCATCCTCTGCGGCTTCTCGTACCTGTGGGCCCGCATCCACCCGCCGAAGGACGAGTCCAACTACGAGAACTGGCTCGTCAAGCGCTTCGGGTGGCGGCTCTACCGCACGTTTTTCAAGACCTACACCGAGAAGGTGTGGGGCGTGCCGGTGGCGGACATGCCGGCAGACTGGGCGGCGCAGCGGGTGAAGAACCTCGACCTGCGCAAGGCCGTCATGAACGCGATCCTGCCCAAGCGCGGCCAGACCGAGATCACGACGCTCATCGAGGAGTTCCAGTACCCCAAGTACGGCCCCGGGATGATGTGGGAGGTCTGCACGGAGAAGGTGCGGGCGGCCGGGGGGACGGTGGAGATGGAGGCGCCGCTGGCCACCATCGAGGTCGAGGGCGGTCGCGCGGTCGCGGTGACGTACCACCAGGGCGGCAACGAGCACACCGTGCCGGCGTCGCACGTGATCTCGACCATGCCGATGCGCGAGCTCGTCCATACGATCTCGCCGCCCCCTCCCGCCGAAGTCGTCGCGGCGGCCGACGACCTCCACTACCGGGACTACCTGACCGTGGCGCTCGTCGTGCCGCAGTCACGGAGCTTCCCCGACAATTGGATCTACATCCACGCCACCGACGTCGAGGTCGGGCGCATCCAGAACTACGGGTCGTGGTCGCCCTATCTGGTGCAGGACGGGCGCACCTGTCTCGGCCTCGAGTACTTCGTCTTCGAGGGTGACGATATGTGGAACAAGCCCGACGAGGAGTTGATCGCGCTCGGCACCAAGGAGCTCATCAGCCTCGGCCTGGCCGCGGACGGCGACGTCGAGCAGGGCTATGTCGTCCGTGTGCCGAAGGCGTACCCGTACTACGACTTCAGCTACAAGGCGAACGTGGAGACGATCCGCAAGTGGCTCGACGCCGAGGCGCCCAACGTCCACCCGGTGGGGCGCAACGGCATGCACAAGTACAACAACCAGGACCACTCGATGTACACCGCACTCCTCACGGTGGAGAACATCTTCGGCGCCGACTACGACGTGTGGACGGTGAACGTCGAGGAGGAGTATCACGAGGCGGGCTCGACCGGACGGGACGCGCCCGTGCTGCCGAGGCGGGAGCAACCGCACGCGCAGACCGCCGCGGCGGGCACGCTCGACCCTGGCTGAGCACGCGCCCGTGGGGGCGCCGTGGTGGTGGCCGGGCCGGACCTCGCGCTCGACGGCGCGGCAGGAGCCGACGTCGGACCTCCTGCTCGACGACCCGCCCGCCGGTAGCGCGTCCGACGTCGCCGACGTCGACGCAGACGTCTCGACCGCCGAGGAGAATCCCGCCGCCGCCGAACCCCGGCGCCGCGCCTGGCCGGTCCTTCTCGGTGCGGGCCTGATCTATCTCGCCCTCGGGTTCATCCTCTGGGTCAACGCCTGGTCCGACGGGGGGTCCACGCACACGCTCTGCGGCTGCGGCGACCCCGCGCTCTTCCTGTGGTTCTTCCAGTGGCCCGCGACCGCGCTGGCCCACGGGCACAACCCGTTCTTCTCCGCTGCGCTGTTCCATCCCGGCGGCATCAACCTGCTGGCGCAGACCTCGGTCACGGGGCTCAGCCTGCCGCTCGTCCCCGTCACCTGGATCTGGGGGCCGGTTGCCTCGCTCAACGTCGCCTCGACGGTGACGCCCGCGCTCACCGCCTTCTTCGCCTTCGTCGTCATCCGTCGCTGGGCGCCGTGGACGCCGGCCGCGTTCGTGGGTGGGTTGCTCTACGGATTCTCCCCGTTCGTGCTCACGAGCCTCGAGTTCGCGCACCTCATGACCGCCGCGCTGATGTTGCTGCCGCTGATCCTCGCCGTCCTCGACGAGATCCTGATCCGACAACGCCACAGTGCGGTGTGGTCGGGCGTCGCGCTCGGGGCGCTCGTCTTCGGGCAACTCTTCATGTCCTCGGAGGTGCTGGCGATCTGCGCGCTTGTCACCGTCATCTGTCTCGTCGTCCTGGTGGCGGCCGCGGCGGTGCTCAGACCGGACGAGCTGCGGCGGCGCGCTCCACACGCCGCTCGGGGCCTGGCCGTCGGCCTCGTCGTGGGTGGCCTGCTCCTGGCATGGCCGGTGTGGTTCGCACTCGAAGGGCCGGCGCACCTCTCGGGCCTCCTCTGGAAGAATTTGCCGCTCATCGGGGGCGTCCGGGCTTCGAACTTCGTGTCGTCGTCGACGCCCACCGGGGGCGCCAGCCTCTATCTGACGCTGGGCGGCTACGAGGGCACGCCGCTGGGCTCGACCGTGTATCTCGGTTGGACGTTGATCGGCGTGCTCGTCGTCGGGGTGGTGGCCTTCTGGCGCGACAGGAGGATGTGGTTCTTCGGGTTCCTGCTCGCGTTGTGTTTCGTGCTCTCGATCGGCCCGAAGCATGGGGAGTGGGTGCCGGCCCAGATCCTCGACAAGCTGCCGTTAATCGAGAACGTCGCGGTGCAGCGCTTCATGGCGGTGGGCTATCTGGCTGCCGCGGTGCTGCTCGCCCTGATCCTCTTCCACGTGCACGAGCGGGTGCCCGACTGGCGCGGCTGGCTCGGCGCGGCGGGGGTGAGCGCGCTGGCGTTGGTCCCGATGGCTGCCGTCTTCGCGCCGCAGCTCCCGTACACGATGACCCGGGTGATCCTGCCGCGCTGGTACACGACTGTGGCGCCGAAGCTCCCCCCGGGCCGGGTGCTGTTGTCGTATCCGGCGGCGTTCTCGGGGATCCAGGTGGCGATGTCCTGGCAGGCCGTCAACCTGATGCACTACAGCCAGGCAGGCGGCGGCGGCCCGCAGGGACAGGCATCGTTTGCCGGGAGCGCCGCGCGCGGGTTCACCGTCCTGACCAATCTCGGGTTCGGTATCGGCATCCCGCTGCCGACGGGTACCGAGGCGGAGTACGCCGCCGTGCGCCATGCGCTCAAGGTGTGGCGGGTGACCACCGTGGTCGTCGCCACCAACCCCGCGGCGCCGTCGCTGCAGCAGGGGCACGACCCGACCTACGCCGCCGCCTTCATGACCGGGGCGCTCGGCCGCCTCCCGACCGTGCAGGCGGGCGCATGGGTCTGGAACAACGTGCAATCGGATCCGAGCCTCCCGCTACACCTGTCGCGCCATGCCGTCGCCGACTGCGTCGCCCGGGCCGAGGGCCGGAGCGGCCGCGTCGTGGCGAACCTGAAGGCGCCCGTGTGTGTGGGGCTGCACGGTCTCGCGACATCAGCCACCACCGTCCAGGCGTCGTGATGGGACGTCCTACGCGGCGCAGACAAGCCGAGGACCGGGGCGACCTGGGGCGACAGCGAGGGGGCGTCGGCCGCGCCTCGGCCCACGAGGTCGCCGTTCACCCCTATTTCCGGCCGTTTGGTGCCAGAGTGGTGCTCGCCACCATGCCGCCCGTCCACCCCAGTCTGCGTCGATCCGTTGCGGTCGACGCGTGCAGCGGGGCCGGGAGGAGGACCCCCCGGTGAGCGACGAGGAGGCCACGGAGACCCCGGCGGCCGAGCTAGTGGTCGAGTCCGTGCCGGCCGCGATGTCGCTGGCGCCCAATGCGGTCGGCCCGAATCTCGGCGCCGAGCTGATCCTCGACTTGGAGGCCCAACCGGGCGTCGAGTCGATGCGCGCGGGGCTCCTCCAGGCCGGACCGCTCGCCATTGCCGGCGTCATTGCGAACGGCGCCAGCGTTGTCCTCACGATC
>DATAYX010000350.1:0-2482 GCA_036272355.1 Acidimicrobiales bacterium | reverse complement strand
TGGGGGGGATCGGCGGAGGAGCAGGCGCTCAGGATCAGCCCGGCGATTCCGACTGAGGCCAGGACCCCCCAGGCGAGCGGACGGCGCGCCCGGGTGCGGTGTACGGCGAAGTTGTGGTTCTTCATTTCGGCGGCACGATCGTAGGTGGGCCGCGCCCGAAAGTGGTGGCACTAACGGCTGTGTTACAGGCGGGTTGCGGTCTCCGGACGGCGGGCGCGCCGATGGTCGGAAGGCGGGACGGGCCCGGTCAGGCCGATGCAGTGCCCGCGGCGCTGCCGGCGGACGCGGCCGCACCGGTGTACACCGCGCTCCAATTGCCACCTGAGCTGCCGTACGAGCTGGCGGGGCCCAGCCCGAACCGCCCGTAGAGGTTCTCCATGGCGCGGTTGAAGACGTCGCTGACGCCCGGGATCGGACCCGGGATCACGAGCGAAGGGATCGTCCCCGTCGTGGAGAGCTGCCCCACGAAGCTGGCCGAGCCGCTGGCCAACACGCCGCCGCCGTTTCCCGCGGCGGTGAAGTAGGTGATGTCGGACCAGTTGGACTGTCCGGGCACCGGCGAGTGCGTGAGCACGTCGGCGTTGCGCGGTCCGGGTAACGACGGCACGTAGCGGTCGTACTCGCCGAGGATCGTCTGCGGGAAGGCGTGCCCATCCTTCACGTTGCACCCGGCGAAGAACCAGGACGACGCGTCGGTGACGACCGTGTCCGCCTTCGCCCCCACCGACTGGTACATCGACCCGATCAACGTCGACTCCGGCTGGTTGACCGGGGCCTGGCCCCAGTTGACGGTCGTGAGCCCCGGGTTCTCCCGCGCCAACGGGTCCTCCGCCGAGCTCTTGTAGCAGACCTGCAATCGGTTCGGCCCGACGGAGGACGGCTCCATCCGGATCTGTCGGTAGCAGGCGTTGGCGCCCAGGAAAGCAAGGTTGACGCCGTTCGCGTTTGCCTGCGCCGCCCCCTGCCGCATCGGCTGGGACCAGTACTCGTCATGGCCGAGGCTGAAGAGGCAGCGGTGGTTCATGAGCAGCTCGGGCCGCGTGTGCAGATCGACGTCGGTCCAATAGGTGAGGTCGAGACCCAGCCGCTCGAGCTGGAAGAGGAGTGGGAGCTCGTTGCCGACGAAGTCGGCGGCTCCCGAGGCCCAGTTCTGGGGGTACGGCCGGTCGAACGACACGACGCGCGCTCGGTTCGCGAAGTTCTGTCCGCCTCCGCTGGGACCGTAGTAGAGGCTGTAGCTGCCCCAAAGGTTGTAGGCCTGCCAGGTCGTGACGCTGTTCTGGAACACGTAGGACGCCATCGACGCGTCGTTGCGGATGGTCAGGGGCACGAACTGCTGCTCGCCACCGCTCCCGACGAGCTTGACGAGGTAACAACCCGGCAGCCAGTCCTTGGTGACGTTCAAGGTCATCGTGTGCTTCCACGGACAGCTGACCGTGCCGAGGCTGTTCGTGACGGGGGGCGGCTGGGCCGTGGCGGACACGAAGTCGGTCTGCAGCAGGAGCCGTCCGCCCAGGCCCTGGTAGTAGCCCATCCGGTACACCTGCGCCTGTACGGCGCGCGCGGTCGTGTTGACGAAGAGCGCCACGTCGTCGCCGGACACCGCGCTGACTTGGCTGGCGAAACCCTCGAGGGCGTGGTTGGGCTGCACGTGGTTGCAGATCCAGTTGAGGGTCCCCGGTTTGGCGTTCTCCGCGATCAGCCACGGCGCCGTCGGGACGGTCACGCCGCTCGGCAGCATGGTCTCCTCGACCAACGGGCCCGCTGGCTTGCCGTGGCGGCGGGCGCGCGCCGGCACCCGAGCTCTGTCCTGGGCCCGGGTTCCCGCGACCCCCGCGGCGCCGAACGCCGAGAGCTGCAGGAATTCACGTCGGTTGAGGAGGCGGCGTTGCGCCGTGGTCGGAGGCGGGACGGAGCCGCCGTCCGGGGGGAGCGGCTGCACGACTGGAGTGTACCCACGACCTTTCCCTTCCCGAGATCGCCGCCCGTTCCGGCTGGCCGACGCCACCCCCTACCATTCCGTCGTGACCTGGGTCCGTTCGATCCCCGGACCGCTGCGCCGGCCCCTGTCGCGGTTGGTGCGCGCCACCTGGGAGGCTGCCGGTGAGCTGGGCGCCATCGGTCCCGACGACGAGCGTGGCCGGCGTTTCGGGAAGATGGGGCGAGGGGCGTGCGTGATCTTCCCGCAGGGCGCCATCTTCAACGAGCACCTGATCCAGGTCGGCGAGGACACCATCGTGGGCCCGGGTGTCTGCCTCACCGCCGGCATGGCACCCGGTCAGGAGTTGCCGACGAACCCCGTCGTGTCGATCGGCAGCCGATGCCTGATCGGACGCGGCTCGCACATCGTGGGCCACTGGGAGATCGTCATCGGCGACGACATCCAGACCGGCCCGTACGTGTACATCACCGACCAGAACCACACGTACCTCGACCCGGTGGAGCCCATCGGACGGCAGTGGCCGACCGAGGCCGCGGTGCG
>DATAYX010000349.1:0-2150 GCA_036272355.1 Acidimicrobiales bacterium | reverse complement strand
ATTGCCTCCGGCCACGGCGCGCAGTTCGTCCTCGGGCAACGAGCCCCAGTTCTCGACGAGGATGCGCTGAGTGTCCGGCCACGACGAATCGGCGTGGGGGTAGTCGCTCTCCACCATGATGTGGTCGACGCCGATCTTGTGGCGCTGGCCGACGGCTGATGGATCGTCGATGGAGCAGAACCAGAAGTTCCGCG
Source organism: Acidimicrobiales bacterium (assembly GCA_036272355.1). Classification (GTDB taxonomy): domain Bacteria; phylum Actinomycetota; class Acidimicrobiia; order Acidimicrobiales; family RAAP-2; genus Bog-473. The sequence goes on along the minus strand of DATAYX010000349.1, from coordinate 1,956 downwards.
CCAAGACCTCACTCGGGAGCAGGTCGGAGGGCCACGAGTGGCTCTCGGATCCCGACGCAGAATGGGTGAGCACGTAGTCGGAGCGGTCCATGAGCATGGTGACCCAGCCGATCCCGCCTTCGGACATCGCGATGTTGAGCTTGGGGAACCGGAGGGCCACGCCCGACCACAGCCACTCGCCCGCGGTCAGCAGCGCGTTCACCGGGAAGAAGGTGGGCCACAGCTCGAAGGGGCCGTCGTTCGACGGCAGCGGCGCCCAGCCGGCGGAGCCGGTGTGCAGGCAGACGACGGTGTCGGTCGCCTCGCAGGCGGCGAAGAATGGGTCCCAGGTCCCGCTGAAGATGGAGGGCAGGTTCATTCGGGAGGGGAACTCGGGGAAGCTGACGGCCTTGAAGCCGCGGGCCGCGTTGGCCTCGACCTCGGCGGCGGCGATCTCGACGTCGTTCAGCCAGGGCAGCTGCAACGGGATCATGCGCTCCGGGGCGTGCGCCGCCCACACCTCCATGTGCCAGTCGTTGAACGCGTGCATGCAGGCCAGCCCGAGGTCCTTGTCCTCGGCCCGCGAATAGACGGCGCCGCAGAACCCCGAGACGAGCGAGGGGAAGCACAAGGCGGCCCAGATGCCGGCCCGGTCCATGTCCTCGATGCGCGCCGCGATGTCGAAGCAGCCCGGCCGCATCTGGTCGAAGCGGGCTGGGTCCATGCTCCATTCGTCCTTCGGGCGGCCGACGACGGCGTTCAGCCCGATGTTCGGATAGAGGTTGCCCTCGAAGACCCACGTCTCCGCGCCGCCTTCGAGCTCGACGACCTTGGGCGCGCCATCCTGCAACGCGGCCGGCAGGCGCCCCTCGAAGAGATCGCGCGGCTCGATCAGGTGATCGTCGACGGAGATCACGGGCACCCGCACCGGCCGCGGCTCAGGATCGGGCAACAGGGTGACCCGGTGCTCGGCGGTCGCTGGTGACGCTTTGCCCGTCTCGACTGCTCCCACGGAAAGGTGACACTACAGTCAGGGAACTCGTCGGGCACGGGGGTGCGCATGACCACACATGTCGAGGACGTCACGACCCACGTCGGCCTGGTCATCGACGGCGACGTGGAGGCAGGGGGCGCCGGGACCTACCCGGTCACGAACCCGGCCCGTCCGGCCGAAGTGGTCCTCGACGCGCCGTCGACCTCGCCCGAACAACTCGACCGCGCGGTGGACGCGGCGCGGCGGGCCCAGCCCGGGTGGGCGGCGCGCTCGATGGACGACCGGGCGGCGGCGGTCCTCGCCGCGGCGGAGGCCGGGGTTGCGTTCGTCGAGGCGAACGACCTGGCGCGCCTGCTGACACGGGAGCACGGCAAGACGCATCTCGAGGCGATCTTCGACACGGCCACCATGGGCGGCATGGCGGCGGCCTTCGCACCGGTGGTGGCCGACGCGCTGGCGGGGCGCGAGGTGAGCGGCGGCGCGACGCGGGTCGAGTGGGTGCCGCACGGCGTGGTGGCGGCGATCCTCCCGTTCAACTGGCCGGTCTCGGTGATGGCCAACAAGGTCCTCCCGGCGCTGCTCGCCGGCGACTCGGTCGTCGTCAAGGCCCCGCCCACCTGCCCGGCCACGGTGCTGCTGGTGGCGGCCGCCATGGCCGAGGCGCTCCCGGGGGGCGTGCTGAACGTGGTCAACGGCCCGGGCGCCGCGCTCGGTGCCGCGCTCGTCGGGCATCCCGGCGTCGACATGGTGTCCTTCACGGGCGGCGTGGGGACGGGCCAAGCGGTGATGAGCGCCGCCGCGGCGACCACGCGCCCGGTCGTGCTCGAGCTCGGTGGCAACGACGCCGCCATCCTCGCTCCGGACGTGGCGGGCGACCGGGCCCTGGCGGATCGCGTCGTCGACGCCGCGTTCGTGACCTCGGGCCAGGTCTGCATGGCGATCAAGCGCCTCTACGTGCACCGCGACCGGGTCGAAGAGACGGT
>DATAYX010000348.1:0-13173 GCA_036272355.1 Acidimicrobiales bacterium | reverse complement strand
GTGAACACGCTGCGGATCCACCCGTGCTGGCTGCGCTACGTCGTGACCCAGGGCGACTTCAAGTCCTGCGTCGCCGACGAGATCGCCGCCTGGCGCCTGCTGGCCCAGCTCACCGGCGCCGCCGCCTGAGCATCACGCGGCCGCGCTGAGCCCTGACGCGGGGTTCAGGTTCGCTTCGCTTCGCACTCGGCGCACTCGGCCCTGTCCGGTCGTCACCACCCGATCCGATGGTCCTGTCCGGTCGTCTCCACCGGTCCGACCCAGCGCGCCGTGCCGGCCCATCGCTGCCGCCGCCCTTCGGAGTAGGTTGCCGGTTCGATACGCACGGCGGCGCCGGCCGGCGCCGCGCCGAACCGATCGGGGGTCCCCATGGCAGAGGTGCAGGGCATCTGTGAACCGCGCTTCGAGTCCGTCCGCGCGACGCTGGCCGGCCAGCTGGACCGGGGCGAGGATCTCGGCGCATCCGTTGCCGTCTTCGTGCACGGCGAGCCGGTGGTCGACATCTGGGGCGGCTGGTCCGACGAGGAGAAGACCAGGCCCTGGGAGCGCGACACCATCACCAACGTCTGGTCCACGACCAAGACCATGATCTTCCTCTGCGCGCTCATGCTCCACGACCGCGGCGAGCTCGACTTCAACGCCCCCGTGGCCAAGTACTGGCCCGAGTTCGCGCAGGCGGGCAAGGAGAAGGTGCTGGTGCGCCACGTCATGGGGCACACCGCCGGTTTGTCGGGTTGGGAAGAGCCCCTCGCCGCCGAGCAGCTGGCCGACTGGGACCTGTGCACCCAGCGCCTCGCGGCGCAGGCGCCGTGGTGGGAGCCCGGCACCGGGTCCGGGTACCACGCCGTCACCCAGGGCTACCTGATCGGCGAGATCGTCCGGCGCATCACGGGCGACACGATCGGGGCCTGGTTCGCCCGGGAGGTGGCGAAGCCGCTCGAGGCGGACTTCTTCATCGGGCTCCCGGCCAGCGAGGACCATCGGGTGTCCAACGTGGTCCCGCCCCCACCGATCGACTTCGAAGGCCTGGAGGGCCAGATCAGCGAGCTCATGCTGCGGACCTTCATGAACCCGCCGCTCGACGCGTCCATGGCGCACCACGAATGGTGGCGCCGGGCCGAGATCCCCGCAGCCAACGGGCAGGGCAACGCCCGCTCGGTCGCCACCGTCCAGTCGGTCATCGCCGGCAGGGGGCAGGCCCGAGGCATCCGGCTGCTGTCGGCCGAAGCGACGGACGCCATCTTCGAGGTGCAGGCCGATGGCATCGACAAGGTGCTCGGGGTCCCCGAGCGCATCGGCATGGGCTACGGCCTGAGCAACCCGCCCGACGTCCCCGGTGGGCCGCGCATGTGTTACTGGGGCGGCTACGGCGGGTCGGTCATCATCATGGACCAGGACTCCGAGGTCACCCTCTGCTACGTCATGAACCGCATGGAGTCGGGGCTCGTCGGTGACCTCCGCGGCACCAACCTCGTGGCAGCGGCGGTGACGAGCCTGCTTTCCTAGGGGCTAGGACCCCGCTGACGCCCGAGTGGCACTCCGGTTCCGGGCCGGCGTCGTTGCCCCGTCGATCGCCGTAAGGAACATGTCGACCATCGGATTGACCAGGCGCATCCAACGATCGCCTCCCGGGTCGTTGGAAGTCTGCTGGGCCGAGAGCCCACTCACCAACGCCGTCCACATGTCGAACTGTGACTGTCGGGTGATACCCACTTGGGCGTACCGCTCTCGCATGAACTCATAGACGGCGATGGCCGAGCGGTATGCCTCCGGCGTCGGCTCGAAATCGGGTATCGACCTTTGGAAGAGCAACTGATAGCGGGCGAGGTCCTCAACGCAGAACTCGATGAAGGTGCGGGCCCCGGTGCGCAACAGCGCCCGCCGGCTCAGCCCGGGTCGAACCAGCTCGAGACGAGCGAGAAGCTGCTCGTTGCCCTGGGTGAACATGGCGTCATAGATGGCGTGTTTGGATTCGAAGTACCAGTACAGCGACGGTGTCTTCATGCCGATGCGGCGCGCGATGTCGCCGAGCGAAAGCCCCGCGACCCCGTTCGTCCGGGCGAGGTCCCACGCGGCCTCGAGGATCTCGGCACGGGTGGCCTGCCGGCGCTCCGCCTGTCTGTCCCTGGGCGTTCTCACTTCCACTACTTGAATTATCTAATATCATTAGATACAGTGTCAACGACCCAACACGCGAAGGAGGTCAGGCGATGCAAACGTCCTCCATCCCGCCCCGGCGATCCCGGCTCGATCGCTCAACGTCAATGCGATTGGCCGACATCGAGTACCAACGGGTGGGCCAACTGTTCGACACGCTGACTCCGTCGCAGTGGGACAGCCCGACCAATTGCCCGCCTTGGGACGTACGCCAGATGGCCGGGCACATGCTCGGCATGGCCGAGATGGCAGCGTCATTGATCGAGCAACGCCGGCAGTTGCGTGCCGCCCACCGCCGCGGCGGCGAGTTCATCGATGCACTGTGTGCCTACCAGGTCGAGAAGCATGCGCAAAAGACACCCGATCAGCTGCGGGCGTCGTGGGCGAGCGAGGCACCTCGCGCCGCCCGCGGTCGCCGGCGGATCCCCGGCTTCGTGCGTCGTCGCTCGTCGCCCGAAGCGCCGGAGATCAACGGAGCTGCAGACCCTTGGACGATCGGCTATCTCACCGAGACGATCCTCACGCGCGACCCTTGGATGCACCGGCTCGACATTGCCGCGGCAACCGGCATCAAGGCGACGCACACGCCCGAGCACGACGGCGTCATCGTGGACGACATCGTGCACGAGTGGGCGGAACGGCACGGGCAGCCGGTGTCCCTCCGGCTGGACGGGCCAGCGGGCGGCAGCTGGGAGTTCGGCTCCGGCGGCCCCCTCATCGAGCTCGACACCGTCGAGTTCTGTCGTCAAACCTCGGGTCGCAGCCAGGCGAACGGACTCACCGAGACCCAGGTGCCCTACTGACGCATGGGTGGGGACCGGGACGACGGGACAGACGAGGAGGCTTCCATGGTCACACTGCGCATCGAGCACGCCGTCACTGACCTCGACACCTGGCTGACGGCCTTCGGTGCCTTCGCCGAGGTGCGCACGCAGGCCGGGGTCAGGGCCGAGCGGCTCCTCCAACCCGAGGGCGCCGACCGCTCCATAAGCCTCGACCTCGACTTCGACGATGCGACGCAGGCCCGTGACTTCGAGCAATTCCTCCGCACCAACGTCTGGTCGTCTCGCGACGCGTCACCCGCGTTGGACGGCGAGGTGCAGACCACGATCCTGGTGCTCCGTCGTTCGCACTGAGGACGAACGGTTCGGCCAACCGGAGCCGGCAGGCTGGGCTCAGGCGCCCGTTCGACCCGACACCACGTTGCCGGCCGCGGCCTGATACGTCGTCGTCTGCGCGCAGCGAGCCCCGAGGCGCTCCATGAGCCCGTCGACGAAGCGGTCGGCGAGCTCGGGTGCGAGCTTGGCGACGTCCGTCGAGACGTTCAGCACCATCTCGCCGCGGTAGGTCGTCACCGCGGCGAAGGCCAGCTGGTTCGGGCCGGGCAGCATCGTCGCCGAGATACGGCGCACCCACGGCGGGTCGCCCGTGTCGTCCTGCACCCCCGTGCTGCTCACGGTGACGTTCTGCGGGGTCGAGTCCACCCACCTGGTGAAGGCGGCCAGCCCTTCGTCGGTGGGCGGGTAGGCGGCGGTGCGGGCGAAGCGGTAGAAGAGGTGGCTCTCCCCGCGCTCGACCTCGCGGCGGATCTGTTCGCCGATGTGACGCGGCAACGTCTCGCTCGTCGAGCTCGACACGAGATAGGGCGTGCACAGCATCCCGATGGCGAGCTGCATGTCGTCGTGCGGCAGCGGCGGCTCGGCTCGGAGTCGCAGGTCGGTGGCGCTGGCCAGGCAGATCCAGTGGTCGGCGTCGTCGCCAAAGAGCGCCGCAGTCGCCTCGAGGAACGCCGCGTCGATGTAGCCGGTGACGGTTGCACCCGTCGCCTTGGCCTTCGCCACCAGCGCCGTCAGGTCGTCGCCGCCGACGACGAGCAGGTCGTGACGGGGACGTGTGGCCGGCTCGTGGCGGTCGTGGAACGGAAGGACGTCGGGCGGCGGCTGCCCTTCTCGCTCGGCCCTCACCGCACCCAGCACCTGCGCCGCGGTCCGTGGCGACGTGAGGTCGGGGGGAAAGCGCGAGCTGACCGCCGGCGGTACCTCGTCGGAGGCGGAGAGATCGACCTCGCTTCCCTCGAGGGCCCGCACGAACTGGCGCATCATGAACAGGCCCGAGCTCCCGTCGAGGAACACGTGGTGCATCATCAGGATCAGCACCGAGCGGTCCTCGCCGGTGATCGGCATGTAGAAGCAGTGGACCAGGGGGTGCGGCGGCTCGGGGAAGGGCCACAGCTCCAGCTCGGGAAGGGGGACGGGAGCATCCGGCGCCAGGGGCAACACCGTGATCGGCACGGTCCCGTCCACCTCCACGAACGCATAGTCGCCGTCGACCGCCTCGACCCGCGCGCGCAGGAACGGGTGCCGGCGCTGGATCGCCACCAGCGCGTCGGCGAGCGCATCCTCCTCGAAAGTCCGGTCGGCCCAGACGTAGAACACGCCCGTCATGCCGTTGAGCAAGTAGATCAGCCAGAAGTACTTCTCGGCGGGATCGAGCGCGCGCAGTACGCGCGGAGAGGTCGCCGACGCCATAGTCGGGGCGAGGCTAGCGCGCCCCGCGCCGGCTCCCGGGCGGCGTCGGATCAGACTTCGTGGGCCCGGGCGGGCACGATCGCCTCGGCTTCGACCTCCACCTTCCAGTCCGGGTCGAGCAGCGCCGCCACCACGACCAAGGTCGCGGCGGGCCGGGTGAAGCCGAAGATCTCGGCGTGCACCGCGCCGACGGCGTCGGCCGCGTCGACCGACGTGACGTACATCCGGGTGCGCACGACGTCGGCGAGCAACGCACCGGCCTCGGCGAGCGCGCCGGCGACGATCTCGAAGCAACGGCGGGCCTGCGCGCCGGCGTCGTCGGGGCAGCGCCCTTCGGACACGACGGGACCGGTCCCGGAGACGAAGACCCGATCCCCCACCCGCACGGCCCGGCTGAACCCGATCAGGGGCTCGAAGGGTGAGCCCGAGGAGATGCGGCGGCGTTCGGTCATGGCGCATCCTCGCAGACCGGACGGCCGGTTCAGCAACCCCCAGGGCCGTGCACCGGAAGGACGGTGCGGGGTCGTTACCATTGAGCGCCGAACGGAGGCTTTGTGGGTCAGTTTCGCCGGCTTGGAGCGGTGGTCGCGGTGGTGGCCCTGGCAGCGGTGTCCGCCGGGTGCGGGTCGCGCACCGCCGAGCCCCGACTCGGGGCGTCCCCGCCACACCACGCGCAACGCAGCGCCGAGGCGGCGTCCAACACGACACCGACGACGAACCCCAACCCGTTCTCCGTCCCCGCCGACACGCTCGTCGCGACGACCAAGGCCGACATCCCCGGGTTCCATTTCGTCGGCGACGCCATCCCGTCGATGACCGTGCCCGGCAGCTGGTACGGGTATCCCTCGGTGCTGCCGGTGATCGGCTCGATGCCGGGGTGGCTCGAGGTGCGCCTGGCGCAGCGCCCGAACGGCTCGACGATCTGGGTGCACGAGAGTGACGTGACGTTGTCGAACACGCCGTACGCCATCGTCGTCGATCTCGCGACCGAACACCTGTACGTGTACGAGAACGGGACCGAGGTCCTCGACTTCCCTGCCGGCGTCGGCGCGCCCGACGACCCGACGCCGACCGGGCAGTACTTCATGCCGATGATCTACCCGTCGCCGGGTCCGGGCTACGGGCCCTTCGTATTGGTGACCTCCGACCACTCCGACACGATCACGGACTGGGAGAACTCGGGGGACGCCATCATCGGCATCCATGGCCCGATCGATTCGGGTGCGGACGCCGAGATCGGGACGACGGGCGCCGCGATCTCCCACGGGTGCATCCGGTTGCACGACGCGGACCTGGCGCAGCTGTCGATGATCCCGGCGGGGACGCCGATCGAGGTGGTCAACCAGGCGTAGGCCGTTGGGCCTGTCACGTTCCCCGGCCGTCGCGGGTCTCAGTGCTATGACACGAGGCGCAGGAGGTCTGTGACCGTGGAGCACACCGACTGGCTGAACGAGCAGTTCGAGCAGCACCGGCTTCACCTGCGGGCCGTGGCCTACCGCATGCTCGGGTCCTTGAGCGATGCCGACGACGCCGTGCAGGACGCCTGGCTGCGCTTCACCCGGGCGGACACGAGCGACGTCGAGAACCTGCGAGCCTGGCTCACGACCGTCGTCTCCCGCGTCTCCCTCAACATGTTGCGGTCCCGCCAGACGCGTCGCGAGGAGGGGTTTGCGCCGCACATGCCCGACCCCATCGTCGACTCGCCGAACGGGACCGACCCCGAGCACGAGGCGCTCCTGGCCGACTCCGTCGGTGTGGCGTTGCTCGTCGTCCTCGACACCCTCACCCCGCCCGAGCGCCTCGCGTTCGTGCTGCACGACATCTTCGCCGTGCCCTTCGACGAGATCGCACCGATCGTGGACCGGACGCCCGAGGCGGCGCGCCAGCTGGCCAGCCGCGCCCGGCGGCGGGTGCAGGGCGAGCCGACGGTGCCCGACACGGACCTCGACCGCCAGCGTGAGCTGGTCGACGCCTTCATGGCCGCCGCCCGCAACGGCGACTTCGAGGCCCTCCTGGGCGTGCTCGACCCCGACGTCGTGGTGCGCGCGGACTCGGGCGTCGGCATCGACCGGGAGCTGCGCGGCGCCGCCGTGGTCGCCCGCAACGCGAGTGCCTTCCATCGCCTGGGGTTGCTGACCCGCCCCGCCGTCGTCAACGGTGTCGCGGGAGCCGTTGCCCTGCGCGACGACGGCACCGCGTTCTCGGTCGGGGCCTTCACCGTGCGGGGCGGAAAGATCGTGGCCATCGACTTCCTCGCCGACCCGGCGCGCCTGGCCGACCTCGACCTCACCGTCTTCAACGACTGACCCGGACTGGGGGGCAGTGTCACACAATCGGGCTCTCGAGGGTCTTGTTGGGTGAGTACTGCATCGAGCCCTGCGGAGCCAGGAAGAAGGAGAGAGATCATGGACGTGCGCCTCAACATGTGGGAAAACCCCATTGCCCCGAAGCTCATCAAACACGTCAACGCCGCGGGCAAGACCGTTTCAGAGTCGTCGCTGCCCAAAGCCACGCAGGAGCTGGTGAAGATCCGCGCCAGTCAGATCAACGGCTGTGGCTTCTGCCTCGACATGCACACCAAGGACGCGACGGCCGCCGGGGAGACCCAGCAGCGGCTCAACATGGTGGCGGCATGGCGGGAAGCCAACGCCAGCGTCTTCACCGAGGCCGAAAGGGCGGCATTGGAGCTCGCGGAGGAGGGCACCCGGATCGCGGACTCCGCCGGCGTGTCCGACGACGTCTGGAACCGGGCGGCCAAGCACTTCGACGAGGAGCAACTCGGCGCGCTGGTGGCGATCATCGCGTTGATCAACATGTACAACCGGCTCAACGTCATCGTGCGCCAGCCGGCCGGTGACTACGTGGCGGGTCAGTTCGACTGACCCGGGTGGTTGGTCGGTCGGTTGGTTGGTTGGTTGGTTGTCGGCTCACGTTTCGTTCGGACCCGGCCGGGTGTTTCGGCTTCTGGGCTCCTAGGCGAGCTCGTAGTCGCCCAGGTCGGGCTCGAGCGTGCGTGACCAGTAGGTGTGGAGGTCGAGCGGCCAGTTCTGCGTGACCCGTCCGTTCTTGTTGCGGTACCAGGTGGGCACGTCGGCCACCCCCCACACCATCTTCGAGTTGCTTTCCTCCATTTCGGCGGCGTATCGCTCGTGCACGTCGCGGCGACACGACATGGCGCGGTGCCCCGACCGGAGGAGGCGGCCGATCGCCTCGACGGCGTAGTGCACCTGGCACTCCACCATGATGAGGATGCTCCCGTTGATCACCAGGTTGGTGTTCGGTCCGTAGAGCATGAAGAAGTTCGGGAACCCGGGGACGGTGATGCCGAGGTACGCCATGGCGTCACCGCCCCACTCCTCGTTCAGCTCCACGCCTTCTTCGCCGAAGACCCGCATGGGCGCGACGAAATCCGACGCCGTGAAGCCCGTGCCGTAGATGAGGACCTCGGCCGGGTGCTCGACCCCGTCGACGGTGCGCACGCCTCTCGGGGTGATCTTTTCGATCGGTGTGGTGACGAGGTCTGTGTTGTCCCTGCTGCAGGCGGCGGCCCAGCGCCCGTCGTCACGGAGCGCCCTCTTCGCGAACGGAGGGAAGTGCGGCACCATCTTCTCGTAGAGCTCGTCGTCCGGGACCTGGGCGCGCATGACGTCGAGGAGCATCGAGCGCACGACGTCGTTTGCGGCGCTGACGGCTTCCGTCTCCCCGTCCCATTCGGGATCCACCCGCGCGGCCACGAGGAGCCCCTCGTGGAGGAGCCAGAACTGCATGATGCGCTCCCAGCGGCCGTAGTTGGGCAGACGTTCCAGGAGATCGTGGAACTCGGGTGGGAAGGGGTCGCCGTAGTTGTCCGTCGGCAACAGCCAGGGTGGCGTCCGCTGGAACACGTCGAGATGGGCGACGTCGCCCGCGATGAGGGGTACGAACTGCGCCGCGCTGGCCCCCGTCCCGATGACCGCAACGCGGCGGTCGGCAAGTTCGACCGTGTCGTCCCAGGCGGCGGAGTGGAACGACGGCCCTTCGAAGCTTTCCCGCCCGGGGATCTTCGGGAATGACGGGCGATTGAGCTGGCCGACCGCGCACACCACGGCGTCGAACATCTCCTCGGTCTCGGTCCCGTCGGCCGTCCGCAGGGTGAGCGCCCAGGTGTGCGCCTGATCGTCGTAGCGCGCCTCGGTCACCTCGCTGCCGAAGCGGATGGACGGGCCGAGCCCGAGCTCCTTGGCCAGTCCCTGCAGGTAGGCCAGCAGGTCGGGCTGGGCCGAGAAGCGAGACGCCCAGTCGTTGGTCTGCGCGAACGAGAAGCTGTAGAGCTGGTTGGGTACGTCGACCCGGCACCCGGGATAGACGTTCTCGAGCCAGGTGCCGCCCACCTCGGTGTTCTTCTCGAAGACGGTCACCGCGATGCCGGTCTGGCGCAGGCGGTGCGCCGCCGCCAGCCCCGACGCGCCGGCGCCGATCACGGCGCAACGGAACGAGCCGCCGACGTCGTCGAGGTGCCAGCTCGGGGCACGGGGGTCGGTGCCCTCCGGCGCCAGCTCCTCGGTGAGGAACGCCTCCCACTGGTCGACGGCATCCGCCCCGACCAGGAAGCCGAAGATCCGCCTCAGCTCGTCCCGGGTCAGCGCGTGCTCGGGCCGGCCGGCCTCCTGGTGCGCGGCCAGGGCCTCGGCGGCAACCCGGCGCGCTTCCGCCTCCTGTTCGGGGCCGAGGCCCCGTCCCGGTTGCAAGAGTTGCGTCTGGTCCGGGGCGAACTCGTCGCGCAAGACCGAAAGGTCGCCCGTGCGCTGGGCCACCGCACACAGCAATGGGTGGACCTCGGCCGCGGCGACCGCCGCCTCGAGATCCGGGCGGTCCCCTCCTGCTGTCTCGGCCCCACCCATGGGTCAGAAGCCTACGTAGTGCAGGTTGGCGGCTGTGAAATCGGAGCCGCGTGCCTGCTGGCGGGGCTACGGCGCGTCGCTCGCAAGTGCATACGCGAAGGAGGAGGCGCGAAGCGCGCGAGTGCATACGCGAAGGAGGAGGCGCCTCCCGCGAGACCGTATTCGCGGCAACGACGGGGCGCACGCGCGGGTGTATACGGCGGGTTGGAACACCGCGTATACAGTCCGCAGGGGGCGCCAGGTCTCCCGCGTATGCGGCCAGAAGTGACGGGCGGGGTACGACGGGATCAGCCGCCAGTGAGCGGCATCTCGAGGGTGGGCTCAGCCGCGGCCCATGGCTTTGACCAGCTCCGTCATCTGACTGTTGACCTCGACCGTTCGGGGCAACTTGTCCATGGCGGCGGCCAGCGTCTCGGCCGTCCAGCGGTCGTCGGTGTCCACGGACTCGGCGATGGACCATCCGCCGTAGATGCCGACCGTTCCGCCGTAGACACTGAAGACCTGGCCGTTGAATGGGCAGGTCTCGTCGGCCAGCACGGCGACGAGCGGCGACACGTTCTCCGGGTCGAACACGTGCTGCTGCATCGACTCGCCCATGCCCGGGGTCTGGAGAGTAAGTCGGGTGCGCGCCACCGGCGCAATACAGTTGGCGCGGACGCCGTAGCGGTTCAGCTCCATGGCGTTGACCACGGTCATCGCAGCGATGCCGGCCTTCGCCGCCGAGTAGTTCGTCTGGCCGACGTTGCCGTGCAGGCCGGCACCCGAGCTCGTGTTCACGATGGCCCGGTCGGTGATCGTCCCCTCCTTGGCTGCTTCCCGCCAGTAGCCGGCGGCGTGCTTGCTCAGGTTGAACGTGCCCTTGAGATGGACGGCGATGACCGCGTCGAATTCTTCCTCGCTCATGGAGACCAACATCCGGTCGCGCAGAATCCCTGCGTTGTTGACGACCACGTGGAGGTCGCCGAAAGACGAGACCGCCTGGTCGACCATGGCCTTGGCCCCGTCGAAGGAACTCACGCTGTCCGTATTCGCCACCGCCTGGCCGCCGGCAGCGGTGATCTCGTCCACGACCGACTGCGCTGCCGAGATATCGGAGCCCGACCCGTCGACCGCGCCTCCGAGGTCGTTCACCACGACCTTCGCCCCGAACGAGGCGAAGAGCAGGGCGTGTTCGCGACCGAGGCCCCGTCCTGCCCCGGTGATGATCGCCACTCTGTCCTGCAACATTGGTTCGCCGTCCTTCCGGTCTCGTCAGTGCGGTCGCGCCGTATGGAGCAGGCGCGAATCCGGGCGAGACCCTTGCAATGCCGCTGCGCGGTGTCAAACCGACGCTTCGCGCCTGCGCCGTTCCAGGTAGCGGCGCTCGGCGTCGGTGCCGGCCAGGTCCCGGGCCTCCTCATAGGCCGACGCGGCCTCCGGCTTTCTGCCCAGGCGCCGCAGCATGTCGGCCCGGGCGGCGGGGAGCAGGTGGTACCCGCGCAGCTCGCCGCTGTCGGCCACGCTCTCGACGATCGCCAGGCCCTCCGCGGGTCCGAGCGCCATGGACACCGCAACGGCGCGGTTGAGTTCCACGACCGCGGACGGAACCATCACGACCAGAGTGGCGTAGAGCGCGGCGATCTGCATCCAGTCCGTCTCGGCAGGGGTGGCCGCCTCCGCGTGGCACGCCGCGATGGCGGCCTGGACCTGGAACGGGCCGGGCCGGCTCAGGCGAAGAGCGGCCTCGAGGACCGAGGCGGCCTCGTCGATCATCGTCGCGTCCCAAAGCGAGCGGTCCTGGTCCTCGAGGAGGACGAGGTCGCCTGCGTCGTCGACCCGCGCGACGGTTCTCGCATCGTGGAACAGCATGAGGGCGAGCAGGCCGTGGGCCTCGGGCTCGTCGGGCATCAACGCACACAGTGTGCGCGTCAGGCGGATGGACTCCTCGGTCAACGACCGCCGGATGAGGTCCTCGCCGGCCGTGGCGGCATAGCCCTCGTTGAACAAGAGATAGAGGACGGCCAGCAGCGCCTGCGTGCGGTCGACGAGCTCATGGCCAGGCGGCACGCGGAACGGAATGCCGGCGTTGCGAATCTTGCGCTTGGCGCGGGTCAGGCGCTGTGCCATGGTCGGCTCCGGGACGAGAAACGCCCGGGCGATCTCGGGCGTGGTCATGCCGGCCAGCGTGCGCAGGGTGAGCGCCACCTGCGCGTCGAGCGCCAGCGCGGGGTGACAGCACGTGAACATGAGGCGCAGCCGGTCATCGGGCACCTCGTCGGGCGTGGCCTCGTCGGCCGAGTTCAACACTGCGACCTCCCGGAGTTTCGACGCGCCCCGCTGGTCGCGCCGGATGTGGTCGAGAGCCCTGTTCCGGGCCACGGTCGTGAGCCAGGCGCCGGGGCGGCGCGGGATGCCGTCACGGGACCACCGCTCGGCGGCCTTCGTGAAGGCATCCTGCGCGCACTCTTCGGCAAGATCCCAGTCGCCCGTGAGCCGGATGACCGTGGCGACGATGCGGCCCCATTCCTGCTGGAAGGCGTCGTTGATCGCCGACTGGACCTCTCGGGCCTCGGGGGTCACATCTCCCAGATCGGCCTCACTTCGATGCTTCCGTCGCGAGCGCCCGGGAGCTTCCCGGCAACCTCGATGGCCTCGTCGAGGTCCTTGCAGTCAACGACGAAGTACCCGCCTAGCTGCTCCTTGGTCTCGGCAAAGGGGCCGTCGGTCGAGAGCACCTCGCCGTTACGAACCCGGACCGTGGTGGCGTCGCTGGTCGGACGGAGTCGCTCTCCACCCTGCAGCAGGCCACGATCGGACACCATCTTCATCCACTCGCCGTACTCCGGCGTCACGTCCTCGCTCGGCAAGGCGTTTTCGTCACCGGCAATCAGCAACAGGTATCGCATCGGATCCTCCTCTTTCGGGGTTGGGTTGGTTGTCGTTCCCACGACGATCGGGCCGGCCCCGAAACGACACCCCGATAAAGAAATCTTGACCAAGTTCTCCGCCGTACGCTTGCGTGATGGCGACGGAGGTCGGCGACGAGCTCCTCGAGCTCCAGGTGGGCGCCATCGCCGGGGGCGGCGGGTGCGTCGGCCGGGCCCCAGACGGCAAGGTGGTCTTCGTCCGCCACTCGCTCCCGGGTGAGCGCGTCCGCGCCCGGATCACGGGTGCCACCAGCTCGTATCTGCGGGCGGACGCTATCGAGGTCCTCAACGCATCGCCCGACCGGGTCGAGCCGCCCTGTCCCCATGCCGGGCCGGGCCGCTGCGGAGGCTGCGACTTCCAACACGTGGAGTTGGGCGCGCAACGCACGCTGAAGGCCGCCCGCATTGCGGAACTGCTCGGGCAGATTGCCGGCATCGAGCGGGAGGTCGTAGTCGAAGCGGTCGAGGGCGACGAAAATGGGCTCGCGTGGCGGACGAGAGTACGCCTCGCAGTGGACCGCAATGGCCAGACCGGATTCCGCCGGCACCGCTCTCATCGGTTGGAGCGGGTCGAGGTGTGCCCGATCGCCACCCCCGAGATCGGAGCAACGGGTGCCTTGCGGGCTCGCTGGCCCGGTGTTGCGGAGCTCGAAGTCGTCACCGGTACTGGGCCGGAGGATGCCGTCGTCTCCGTGACGCCGC
>DATAYX010000347.1:0-5181 GCA_036272355.1 Acidimicrobiales bacterium | reverse complement strand
CACGACGGCCACCGCGGCCGAGGGCGTGTCCGAGCTCTGGGGGGCGGTGGCGCGTCACCGGGCACACCTGTTGGGCTCGGGCCTGCTGACGGTGCGGCGGGCCGACCGCCTCGCGCTCGAGTTGCGCCGGGTGCTGTTGGCCCGCACCGAGGTGCACATCGACGAGCTGGTGGCGGGGGAGGAGTTCAGCTCCTCGGTCAAGGCGCTGGTCGCCGGCGAGCTCGATCCGTATCACGCCGCCGACCGGTTGCTGTCGGCGGATTGAGGCGAGCGGATCTCCGACCGTAGGTGCGGAGCGGCACGATGCCCCTAGCGTGTCGCGAGTGATCCGGCACTTCCACTACGCGATCGACAAGCGGTACCTGCCCGTATTGGTGCCGTTTCTGTTGCGACCCACGAAGGATGGCGTCACCCTTACCGATGACGCCTCGCTGGTCGCAACGTTCGGCCTCTTCAAGATCCGCACCCCGCTGTCGAACGTCACGGGTGCCCACGTCACCCGGGGCTACCGCTGGTGGACGGCGGTCGGTGTTCGCATGTCAGGGGTCGACGACGGCCTGACCTTCGGGACGAACCACGATGCCGGCGTGTGCATCCACTTCGCGGCCAAAGTGCCTTCGGTCTTGCGGCGACGAGGTCATTCCGCTCTCACGGTGACCGTGGCCGACCTGGAGGGGTTGACCGCGGCCTTGGGTGGGGACCAGGAAGGCCCGGGTCGCCCCGAACCACATGAGCGGGACCATTAGGGCACCGACTGGAGGACGAGACGGTGAGCGGCACCTTCACCTCCTGACCCCTTCGCCCGGCCGTCCGCTCAGCTCGTGAGGATGGCGATCGTGAACACGGCCGCGTCGAAGAGGAAGTGGGCCACGATCGGACGGGTCAACCGGCCGTGCTTCTGGAACGAACGGGTCACGAAATAGGCGAACGGGATCGTGGCGACGAACCCGACGCCGTAGTACACGTGGTAGCTCGTTCGCAGCACCATTCCCAGGATCAGGGCACCGGTCGGGGACCAGCCCAGCTGGCTCAGGCGGGTCATGAGGTAGCCGTTCATGAGCACTTCCTCGGCGATGGCGGTCGTCGCCGAGATCATGAGGCCCCAGATCAGGTAGTAGTGCGGCACGTTTCCCACCGGTGACTGGGCGTTGAGGCGCGAGTTCGCGGTGAGCAACGGCGACAAGACAATGAGCAGCACGATCTCGGAGCCGAAGGAGGCGCCGATGATGCCGAGGGCGGGCCAGATGTCGCTCAGCAGGCCGGGCCGTCCCAGGCCGAGGACCTTCGCGCTCTGGCCGGTCCGGAACAGGAGCAGGAGAGCGAGCGGCACCACGCACGCCACCGCCAGGTAGGCGAACATGCCGAGGATCATGTTCTCGAGCGGATGTCCAGCGACGATGACCTCGAACCGCCTGACGGTTCCGACGCCCGAGACGTGTTGTGCGAAGACGATGGCGGCAGCGGTCACGTTCGGAACGAGGAACGCGACCATGACGAAGACCGTCTCCCACTGCAGGTAGCGCTGCGTCGGCTCGGCCAGTTCGACCTTCGTCACCTGCGGGCGCACGAAATACATCGGCGGTGGCGGCGCGTACATGACGGCCTGCTGGTGCTGCTGCTGCTGCGCCTGCGTTTGCGGCCATGGGCTGCCGGCAGCGTGGGTGTGCTCGGTCCACGCGGTGCCGTCCCAGAACCGGTACGTGCTCGGCGAGCCTGAGGGGTCGGGGTACCAGCCCGCTGACGGCATCGGCCTCATGCTTGCACCTCTTCTGACCATTGTCGGGGGACCCCGTCCGCCCGCCGGACCGGTTCCGGGGGTGAGAGGCGGCCGGCCGACAGGTACGAATCGCGGCCGCGTGGCGTCGGTGTCGGCGAACCGACGAGTACCGCCGCCGGGTCAGGTACGGTTCGCTGATGGCTGAGACCTTCGTAACCGTGGAGCGACGGACCGACGGCGTGGCGCTCGTGCAGCTGGACCGCCCGAAGGCGAACGCACTGTCGGCAGCCGTGCTCGGCCAGCTCCAGGAGGCGGGGGCCGGGCTGGCGGAGGACCCGCCGGGGGCGGTCGTGTTGTGGGGTGGCCGGAGGATCTTCGCCGCTGGCGCCGACATCGTCGAGCTGGAGAGCATCGGCGCGGAGGCGGTCGGGCGGAACTTCGCCGCCGCCCTCGGCGCGCTCGCCGCCGTGCCGCGGGCGACGATCGCCGCGGTGAACGGCTTCGCGCTCGGCGGGGGCCTCGAGCTCGCATTGGCGTGCGACTTCCGGGTGGGTGCCGAGGACTCGAGGTACGGCGTGCCCGAGATCTTGCTCGGCGTGATCCCCGGCGGCGGCGGCACCCAGCGGCTGCCGCGTCTCGTCGGCTCGTCCCGGGCCAAGGAGATGATCATGACCGGCCGCCAGGTGCACGCGCCGGAGGCCCACACCATGGGGCTGGTCAACCGCCTGGTGGCACCCGACTACGTGCTCGAGGCGGCGCTCACGTGGGCGGCCGAGCTCGCCGCCGGCCCCGTGGTGGCGCACGGGCTGGCCAAGAGCGCCGTGGACCGCGGGCTGGACGGCTCGCTCGAGGAGGGTCTGGCGATCGAGCGGGAGGCGTTCGCCGCCGCGTTCCGCACCGACGACGCCGCCATCGGGATCCGGTCCTTCAGCGAGAACGGCCCCGGCAAGGCCACGTTCGTCGGTCGGTGAGCGTGGCACGGTGAGCTCGCCGCCGATCCCGGTCACCCCCGGCGAGGGCGCCTTCGACCCTTCGGTCCGCTGGTTCCAGCATGCCGTCTTCTACGAGGTCCTCATCCGGGGCTACAACGACGCCAACAACGACGGGACGGGCGACCTGCGGGGGTTGCGGGAGAAGCTCGACTACATCGAGTGGCTCGGGATCGACTGCATTTGGCTGCTCCCTTTCTACCCCTCGCCCATGCGCGACGGCGGCTACGACATCAGCGACTTCTTCAACGTCAGCCCCGACTACGGCAACATCGGCGATCTCGTCGGCTTCCTGGAGGACGCGCACCGCCGCGGCATCCGCGTCATCGCCGACCTCGTCATGAACCACACGAGCGACGAGCACCCATGGTTCAAGGAGTCACGCTCGTCGCGGGACAACGCCAAGGCTGACTGGTACGTGTGGAACGACGACGACCAGAAGTGGCCCGATGCCCGCGTCGTCTTCACCGACGTCGAGCGCTCCAACTGGACCTGGGACGACAACCGCCAGCAGTACTACTGGCACCGCTTCTACCACCACCAGCCGGATCTGAACTACGACAACCCCGAGGTCGCCGACACCATGATCGACCTCGTGCGGTTCTGGCTGGATCTCGGTTTCGACGGGTTCCGCCTGGACGCCGTGCCGTACCTCTACCAACGTGACGGCACGTCGGGCGAGCACCTGCCCGAGACGCATACCTTCATCAAGCGGATCCGCAAGCAGATCGACGCCGACTACCCCGGGCGCATCCTCCTGGCCGAGGCGAACGGCTGGCCGAGCGACGTGGCCGACTACTTCGGCGACGGCGACGAGTGCCACCTCTGCTTCCACTTCCCGCTGATGCCCCGGCTGTTCATGGCGGTGCGGCGCGAGCAGCGGTACCCGATCACCGAGATCCTGGCGCAGACGCCGGTGATCGACGACGGCTCCCAATGGGCGATCTTCCTGCGCAACCACGACGAACTCACGCTCGAGCAGGTCAGCGAGGAGGATCGCGACTACCTGATCGCGGAGTACGCCAAGGATCCCCGGATGAAGCGTCACATGGGGATCGGCCGGCGTCTCGCGCCCCTCCTGGACAACGACCGGCGGACCGCGGAGCTGCTGTACGCACTCATCTTGTCGCTGCCGGGCAGCCCGGTGATCTACTACGGCGACGAGCTGCTGTTGGGCGACAACATCTATCTCGGTGACCGTGACTCGGTGCGCACGCCGATGCAGTGGTCGCCCGACCGCAATGGCGGCTTCTCGCAGGCGGACTTCGCGCAGCTCTACCTGCCGCCCTTGATGGACCCGGTCTACGGCTTCACCGCGCTGAACGTGGAGGCGCAGCTGCGCAATCCCGGCTCGTTCCTCCACTGGCTGCGCCGCTTGTTGACGGAGCGGCGGGCGCTTCCGGTGATGGGCGTGGGCGAGATGGAGGTGCTGCCCTGCGCCAACCCCTCCGTGCTGGCCTACGTGCGCTCGGGCGACGTGGCCGACGTCCTCACGGCGCCGCCGGCGAAGAGCCCGGCGGTCTCCGTGGGCCAGTCGATCGACGAGCTCGACTGGGGGCGCTCCGCCGTGCTGGCCCGCACGGTCCCGGCCGGCAACGAGAGCGAGGCCGACAAGGTTGTGCGCCGGCACCAGGCCGTCCTCTGCGTGCACAACCTCAGCCGCTTTGCCCAGCCGGCCGAGCTGGCGCTGGCCAAGTGGGCAGGCTCCACCCCCTATGAGGTGCTCGGACGCGTCCCGTTCCCGGTCATCACCGAGGAGCCGTACACGATCACGCTGCCGCCCTACGGTTTTCTGTGGTTCGATCTGGTGCCCGAGGAGAGACCGGTACAGGAATGACGGAAGAGCGCGACCAGGCGCTGCGCACGCTCACCGAAGCGTGGCTGGACCTCCGCCAGGTCGCGCCGCATTCAGCGCCGGTCGTCGTGCGCGCCGAAGTCCTGCGTGCCGGTCGCCCCGGGCTGCTCGACATCGTCGCCGACGTCGACGGCCGCCTGGCCCACCTCGTCGTCGGCCTGCGTGGTGTCGCCGACGAGCAGCACTTCCTGCGCGCGGGGGAGGAGGCCGCATTGGGGCTGCTCGACGACGACGCGGGGCTGGCGGTGTGCACCGACGCGCTGCGCGACGCGCAGCTCGCGCCGCTGTTGCTGGCCACGGTCCGTGGGGTGGAGCCACGCCCGGGCCCGGTCGCTGTGTTGCGCGACGACGCCGACGCCACCGTCCTCGACTGCGGTGACCGGGGTGACCTGCTGGTGTTCCCGTGGCTCGACGACGCGCCCCGGCCCGATGTCGATTTCATGATGGGGATCGAAGAGGCGGGGTTCAACCACGTCGCGGCGCCGCTCGTGCGTTGGGTGTGGGAGGGCCGCGACCTCGGGGTCGTGCAGGAGCCGCTGGCGGACCGCTCGGGAGGCTGGGCCCTGGCGCTGACCTCGTTGCGCGACTTCTACGCAGCCGGCGGTACCCCCGAGGAGGCG
>DATAYX010000346.1:0-3883 GCA_036272355.1 Acidimicrobiales bacterium | reverse complement strand
CGTGGCGAAGTACCTGGCTTCCAAGGGCGAGGGCCTCCATCACATCGGCTACCGCGTCGACGACTGCGGCGTCGCGCTCCAGGCGGTGAAGGACGCCGGCGGCCGCGTCATCGACGAGGCGCCGCGGCCGGGCTCACGTGGGACCACGGTGGCATTCGTGCACCCGAAGACGTCGTTCGGGACCCTGATCGAGCTCGTCCAGGAGTAGCGCCCGCCTGCTCTTCCCGGCGCTCGGGACGGGCTGCGGTCTCAGAGCAGGCTCGCCACGATGTTGATCACGAGGGCGACGATCACCGCACCGAACAGGTAGGAGATCAGGGCGTGGCGGAGCGCGGTCCGGCGGATCGGCTTCGCGGTGAGGTTGGTGTCGGAGACCTGGAACGTCATGCCGATCGTGAAGGCGAGATACGCGAAGTCCACGTAGTCGGGCCCGTCATCTTCGTTGAACTCGATCCCACCCACCTCGTCGCCGTAGTAGAGGCGCGCGTACTTCAGCGTGAAGATGGTATGGACCGACAACCAGCTGAACACGACGCTCACCAAGCCGACGGTCAAGAGGTAGGCCTTGGTCCCGCCGTGCGCGCTTCCCGCTCGCGCCAACGCCAAGGCCACCGCGGCGAGGATCGCCACCCCGGCGGTGATGACGAGCAGGTCCGCAAGACCCCTGCTCGGGTCGAGTCGGGTGGCGCGGAGCTGCGTGGCGTCCGGTTCGAGCCACGCGATGGCCAACCAGACCCCCACGAGATAGGCGCCAGCGGCGACGTCCCAGCCGATCAGGGCCGCGCCCTGCGCGACGGTGAAGAACGCCGCCACGACCCCCGCCACCACGCCCACGACCGCCGCGATCGCGACCCTGGCCGAGGCCGGGGTCCCTTCGAGATACTCGATCATCTTCGACTGCGCGGGCACGGCTACACCGCCTCCGCTCGGGCCCGGAGCACGTTGAAGACCTCGGTCCCGACGCGCAGTTGCTCGTCCGTGTCGTAGCGCTCCCGCACGTCGTGGAGCCGATCGTCCACGTGCGCGGTGAGTTCGGCGACGCCGTCGAAAAACGCCAGCTGCGCGTCGGTCGGCTGCTCGCCCGGTTTCCAACCCGCGCCCCAGACGTCCCACGGGAGCATCTCGCCCTTGTTCAGCGAGGCGAAATCCAAGCGGAGGTTGCCGGCGATCCAGTGGGCGCCGTGCTCGTCGATCCCGGAGAGGCCACACCGTGACGCGTCGAGGTCCCCGCTCCGCCACGCCTGCCAGGCACGACCCGCGGTGAGGAACTCCGTCGTGGTGATCTCCAGTGGATCTCCTTTGAATCCGAGCATCTTGCGCCAGGTTGCATCGAGTTGCGCGTCGGCCATGTGCCATCGGCTGTCGGTCGCGTTCCAGTACTCCGCCACCCAGTGTTCCTCGTACCAGCCGGGCCGGAAGTACGCGCCGAAGCCGCAACGGGCCCGGGCCGGGAGCCCCACGGCCCGGAGGAACGCAACGGTCAGCCGGCTGAACGCGTGGCAGCGTGCCCCCACCCGGCTGCCCGGAGGCCTGGCTTCGTGGAGGGGGCGGAGGTCGATGCCTCGCGCGACTGCGAGAAGGCGAGCCGTGTCCCGCTCGTGGATGGCCTCGGCCTGGGCCCGGCTGAGCTCCACGCCGTAGAACGGCTGCGCGACGACGTCGTAGACGAGCAGCCCCTGCACGACCTCGACGATCCGGCCGATGTCGCCGGGAACGAACGCATCGTCTGCGAGCATGGTGAAGCGGCCAGGCGTGGCATAGAACGCCAGCACCTCCTCATCCACGTGCAGAGTCTCGCATTCGAACGGGTTCTCGGCGGAAGATGGTTGCTCAGGCCGGGGCGGAGCGCCCGCACGAGAGACCCGGGCTGCAGTGTCCGCGTCCCTCCGTCATCCGCTGAGGGCCTTCGTCACGACGGTGACGTCCTCGTCACCGAATCCACGATCGACGAGCTCGTCCCACTCGCTCGCCAGCGCGGCGAGGACCTTGAACCGCGAGGGCCCACCGTCTGCGAGCGCCAGGTGTACATCCTTCAACGCCAACGCAAGCGCGAACTCGGCCGAATAGTCGCCCTCGGCAATCCGGCGGAACTTCGCCGACTCCCACGCAGAGATCAGCGGTCCCCCGTCGAACGCCCCGATCACGGTCGACGTGTCGAGCCCTGACCGGTGTGCCAGCGCCAGCGCATTTGCCACACCCTCGGCGGTGAACGCGAGCAGCACGTTGTTCACCAGCTTCATCCGGGAGCCGTTGCCCGCCGGACCGAGCCACATCGTCCGTTGTCCGAGCGTGTCGAAGACCGGCTGCACGAGCGGCTGCGCCTCTTCGGGCCCGGAGGCGAAGATCAGCAACGTGCCCTTCTCGGCCGGGATCTTGCTGCCCGAGACCGGTGCGTCCACGAACAGTGCATCTGGGCGGCGGTCCCGCACGAGCGCCGAGGCCTGCTCCGTCGCCTCGGCACCGATCGTGCTCATCTGGGCCCACACCGCGCCCGGCCGGAGGGCCTCGAGCAATCCCTCTTCGACGGCGATCGCCCGCACGGCATCCCCGTTGGTGACCATGGTGATGATCACGTCGGCGCCGGCGACGGCGTCCGCCACGGTCGGCACCACCTCGATGCCCAGCTCGGACAACGCATCCGTCCCGGGCGGGGTCCGGTTCCAGGCCACCAGCGGCATGCCCCCTCGACGCGCGGTCTGCGCCATCGCCGCCCCCATGGTCCCGAGACCCAACAACGCCACATTGGGCAAGCGATCGGTCATGGTCGCATCATCGTCCTCAGGCGCCGCGATGGCAACGGCGAGCGGCTCGGGCCGGTCCGTCCGAGGGGCCCGGGCGCGCCGGCCCGGGACACCCGGGTTTCAGTGCTACGGCGACGGCTCCGTCGGATCGAACTGCGGCGTCTGCCAGAACACGTCGATCCGGATGAGCAGTCCCTCACCGTCGAGCCCGAACGCATACGCCTCCTCGAGGTGCAACGTCTGGTCGGGGTAGCCGAGGTGTTCGCTCACCCGCGCGAACGCAGCACGCCCGTCGCCCGCGTACGTCACGAGGTGGACGTCGTTGCGGTAGTCGGCGGGGACTGCTGTTTCGAGCATTGCGAGATAGCGGTCACGCCCCGCTACCCGGTCGCCGAACGGGCCGACACGTTCGACCTCCGGCGCGAGCTCGCCGCGCAGCGACGCCCAGTCCCGCGCGCTCAGGTGTTCGAAGAAGCGCTCGACCGTGCCGCTCATCCCTGCGCCACCGCCACGACCCGCCCCGGGTTCGAGCCGCCGGCCCACACCCCGGCGCCCACCGGGACCAGCACCCGCGGTCCCGTGCCGACGGTGCGCGCCTTCGACATCGGCGCCGGCGCCACCGTCCGCACCGTCTGGGCGGTCCCGTCGCCCACGTAGACCTTCCCGCCCGAGACCGCCACCGTGAGCGGGTCCCCCCCGACGTGGAGCGTCTGCGTCACCGCCATGGCCGACGGCGACACGGCCGAGACGGTGCCGCCCGCCGCGTTGGCCACCCACACCGAGCCACCTCCGGTCGCCACGCCGATCGGGCCCTGCCCCACCGTCACGGTCTGTTGGCGCAAGCCCGCCAGGGCGTCCAAGGGCGTGGCCCGCGTCAGCACGTTCGTCGCGCCCGTCACCCACAGCGAGCCGAAGCCCGCCGCCACCCGTACGGCGCCCGCCGACACGACGTCGGGCGTCCCTGCCGTCCCGGCCCGCACGTCGATCGGCGTGACCTCGTTGGCCTGCAACGAGGACACCCACACGTCGCCGCCGAGCACGGCCATGCTGGTCGGTCCCGCCGGCACGGCCACGCTGCGTTCGATCTTCAGCGTGGCCGGGTCGACTTCCACGACCTCGTCGTCGACGGCATCGGCCACCCA
>DATAYX010000345.1:0-9223 GCA_036272355.1 Acidimicrobiales bacterium | reverse complement strand
GCGTTTCGTGCGCTACCTCTTGTCGAACCCCCTGTGGCTCTTCGGATGGGTCGCGCTCGCGGGTGCGTTCGTGTTCCAGGCCCTCGCGCTGCACAACGGCCAGATGTCGGTGGTGCAGCCGCTGCTCGTGACCGAGCTCGTCTTCGCGCTCGTGCTGCGGCGCTTCTGGATCCACCAGCAGATCCGACGCGTCACCTGGGGCGCGGCCGCGCTGGTCTGCGCGTCGCTCGCGCTGTTCGTCGCGATGTCCGAGCCGACGGGCGGGAACGCCGTCCCAACCAGTTCGGCCTGGGCCGGCGCGATCGCCGCCATCGCAGGCGGCGCGGCGCTGCTCGCAGTCCTGTCACTCCGCGGTTCGCCCGTCCGGCGCGCGGCGCTGCTGGGGGCCGCTACCTCCATGCTTTGGGCCCTGGTGGCTGCTTTCATCAAGGCCACGACCGACACGTTGACGGAGCATGGCCTCGGCGGCATGTTCCTGCACTGGCCGGTCTACGCCCTGGCCGTCACCGGCCTCGCAGCCGAATACCTCAACCAGGCCGCGCTGCACGTGGGCCCGCTGAGCGTCTCGCAGCCGATGATCGTCGTGGTCGACCCGATCGTGAGCATCGGGCTCAGCCTGTGGATCTTCGGTGAGATCTTCACCGACAACACGGTGCGCCTCGGCTTGGCGTCGGCTGCGTTCGCGTGCATGTGCGTCGCCGTGATCATGCTGGTCCGGACGGCTCCCGCCACGATGGAGCGCGGCCCGGATGTCAGAATTCGTCCGGTCCCGGGAGTAGCGAGCTGACCCAATTTCCCTGCATCGAGGCGCCGTCGGCGATGAGGGTCGCGCCACAGACATAGCGCGCGGCCGGCGAGCACAGGTAGAGGATCGTGCCCGCCATCTCGTCGACTGTGCCCATGCGGGCGGACATGCGCTGGGTGACCAGCTCGTCGACGAAGGTCTCTTCGGTGTGCCCGAGCGGGCCGAGCTCGGACTCGATGAGGGCGTCGGTCAAGAAGATGCCGGGAGCCAGCACGTTGATGGTGACGCCGTGACGCATGAGGTAGGGCGCGAGCGTCTTGGCCATGTTGACGACGCCGGCCCGTGCCGCGCCCGAGTGCAGGAACATCGGCGCACCCCGGTCGAAGGAGAACAGCGTCACCACGTTGACAATGGCGCCGAAGCCCGCCTCCGCCATCGGCTTCATGAACCGGTTCGTCACGTTCCAGGTGCCGTTGAGGTTCAGGTCCACCACGGCCCGCCAGCCGTTGTCGGAGATCGCGCTCGGCAGGGCCGGAAACTGTCCGCCGGCGTTGTTGACGAGGAAGTCGGCGCGGCCGAAGCGCTCGTAGACCTCGTCTCGGAGCGCGTCCACCTGTTGCGTGTCGCGGATGTTGGTGGGGATGGCCGTGCATTCGCCGCCGAGTTCCTTGACCGATCGCACCACATCCTCGAGCTTCTCCGCCGTCCGGCCGGCAATGACGGGGTGACCGCCGAGGCGGGCGAACCCGAGCGCAACCTCGCGTCCGAGCCCGCTGCCGCCTCCCGTGATCACCGCCACCTTTCCTTCGAAAAGGTCGCGGGCGAACATGGAAACGCCCGGCCCCGCCTGCCAGCTCACATCGAATTCACCCATCGGAACCCCAGCTTTCGTTCTTCTCGTTGGTATGGATGACGTCCCTCGCGACGAGGATGTGGACCAGGATCGAACGGGAACCGTCGCGAAGTGACTGATTGGTAACGATCCGCCCGCCGGCGCCCCGGCCGTTGTGCGATCGCACATCGTCGATGCGATCGCTCAGCCCCGAGAAGGGCGTCACGTTGATCGGCATGGTCTTCCCCGTATCGCCTGAGGGCCTGACCGGGAGCCCTACGCAGGCTCGCTGTGCCTCCCGCCGTGGGCGACCCAGCGACCGGTCAGTGCACGCTCATAACGGCCGCGGCCCACAAAGCTCACGGCCCAACGGGTGAGCGCGCCGAAGCGGTTCTTGAACCCCGTGAGGAAGGTGATGTGGACCACCAACCACAGGAGCCATCCGATCAGGCCTCCCACCTGCACCGGGCCGATGTGGGCGACGGCCGTGAAGCGTGAGATGGCGGCGAGCGTGCCGAGGTCGTGGTAGCGGAATTCTTTCGGTTCCTTGCCCTTCAGACGCCGGACGATCGTGTGGGCGGCGTGGGCGCCCGACTGCATGGCCACCTCGGCCACGCCGGGCAGGTCGTCGAGCGCCATGAGGTCGCCGACGACGAACACCTCGGGATGCCCCGGCAGCGAACAGTCGGGTGCGACCCTGACGCGACCCGCCTTGTCGAGCTCGGTGCTGTCCCCGTCGGCCAGAAGGCCGCCGAGGCTCGAGGCGCGCGTGCCAGCAGCCCAGATCTTGGTGGCCGCGGGGATCCGCCGCCTGTCGCCGTCCGAGGTGGTGATCTCCACGCCGTCGTCGGCCATGTCGCTCACCATGGCTCCGAGATGGAGTTCCACCCCCATCCGGGTGAGCTTGTGCTCGGTGAGGCGGGACACCCGCGCGCCCATCGAACCGAGGAGGTGGTCCGTTCCCTCGACGAGGACGACCCGCGCGTCCTGCGGGTTGATGCGCCGGTAGTTCCGCCGCAGGGCACGGCGGGAGAGCTCCCTGAGTTGGCCCGCCATCTCCACGCCCGTCGGCCCGCCACCCACCACGACGAAGGTCATCAACCGGCGCCGCGCCGCCTCGTCCGGCTCGGCCTCGGCCAGTTCGAATGCCCCGAAGATCTCCCCGCGCAGCGCCAGGGCGTCATCGAGCGACTTCATGCCCGACGCCGCCTTTTTGAACTCGTCGTGGCCGAAGTACGACGTCGTAGCGCCGCCGGCGACGATCAGGCTGTCGAAGCCGATGGTCATCGGCTTGCCGAATTCGTCCACGCGGACGGACTTGGCGTCGAGGTCGATGTGCTCGACTTCACCGAGGACGACGCGCAGCGACTTATGGCGCCGGAGGACGTCGCGGATGGCCGGCGCGATCTGTCCCTCGGAGAGGATCCCCGTGGCCACCTGGTAGAGCAGTGGCTGAAAGAGATGGTGGTTGGTGCGGTCGATGATCGTGACCCGGACCGGTTCGCGTCGGAGCGCCCGCGCCGCGAACAGACCGCCGAACCCGCAGCCCACGATCACCACGTGATGACGGGTGTCGTCGACCTCCGGCATGGTGCTCACGCCAGTCCCCCCATGACGGTCTCGACGTAGCGGGCCAGCGGGAGTGCGCGCGCCTCGTCCAGGCTGAACCACGCCACCGCATCCGTGGTCCCGTCGACCTCGGGCCGCAGGGACCCGTGCCACGACGTCACTTCGTAGATCAGGCGCACGGTGTGCAGGCTCGTCCCGTCCGGGATCGTCCGCACGTCGGAGAGCACGTCGAGGAGTGCACCCGGCACCACGGTCAGGCCGGACTCCTCGGCGATCTCCCGGCGCAGCGAGTCCTCGGGTCTCTCGCCGTGCTGAATCCCCCCACCGGGAAGGAACCAGCGCCCGCGCAGGGTGAGCAAGGGCGCCGCCCGGGCCAGCAGGAGGCGGTTCTCGTCGTCGCGCACGAGGCCGTAGGCGGCGATCCTTTGTCGTTCCCGTTCTGCGGGCACCACAGGAATGCTGCTCACCACGCGGCCCCGTCGCCAAGTCGGGCGCCAACTACCCTGGCGGCGGCCCGGTCGAACTGTAAGGAGAGGAGCGCACACCGATGGACACCGCCGCCGAGCTCGAGGCGATCCGGCGCTTGAAGTACGCGTACTTCCGGACCCTCGACCTGAAGGAATTCGACGAGCTCGGCGCGTTGTTGACCGAGGACGCAACCGCCTCCTACGAAGACGGCACGACCGTGCTCGAGGGCCGCGCCGCCATCGTCACGTGGCTGAGCGAGGCCCTGGCGGACCCGGGGATCATCTCCGAGCATCACGGGCACCATCCCGAGATCACGTTCGTGTCGGACACTGAGGCGACGGGGACCTGGTACCTGCAGGACCGCGTCATCGTGCCGGCCGCGGACTTCGAGCTCGGTGGCACCGCGTTCTACGAGGACCGCTACCGCCTGACGAACCAAGGGTGGCGGATCGCACACACTGGCTATACCCGCGTCTTCGAAGAACAGCGCACACACTCGACGCTGGCCGTCCGCTCCTTCACATCTCGCTTCGGCGCGCCGGGCTGAACGTGAACCCGGGGTCGAACAGGGTCGCCGGCGCGAGCGCCTTCTCGATCGCCTCCACGAAGTCCGGCTCGAGCTCGAGGTCGAGCGCCTTCACGTTCTCCTGAATCTGCTCGGGCCGGCTCGCGCCGACGATGGCACTGCTGACGTTCGGGTTGCGCAGGACCCAGGCCAGCGCGACGGCCGCCGGCGAGCGACCGGCATCCCGGCACAGCTGCGTGTACTCCTGCACGGGTTCGAGGACCTCGTCGCGGAGCAGCCAGCTCATCTCCTCGCCCTCGGGCCCCGTCGCGCGCGTGTCCGCCGGCGGCGCGGAGCCCGCACCGGGCGGGTACTTCCCGGTCAGCACGCCCTGGGCCAAGGGTGACCACACGATCTGGCCGATGCCCTGCTCCTCGCACAGCGGCACCACCTCTGCTTCGATGACCCGCCACAAGAGCGAGTACTGGGGCTGGTTCGACACGATGCGGTCGAACCCCATGTCGTCGGCCAGGCGCAGCGCCTCGGCGATCTGGTCTGCGTTCCATTCCGACACGCCGACGTAGTGCACCTTGCCCTGGCGCACCAGGTCGTCGAAGGCGCGCATGGTCTCCTCCAGCGGCGCCTCGTAGTCGAACCGGTGCGCCTGGAGGAGGTCGACGTGGTCGGTCTGGAGCCGTTCCAGCGAGGAGTGCAACGACTCCATGATGTGCTTGCGTGAGAGGCCGCGGTTGTTCGGGTTGGGCCCGGTGGGCCAATAGGTCTTCGTGAAGATCTCGATCGAGTCGCGCCGCACGCCGCGCAGCGCCCGGCCCAGCACGGACTCCGCCGCCCCCTGGGCGTAGACGTCGGCCGTGTCGAACGTGGTGATCCCCGCGTCGAGCGCGGCCTTGACGCACGCCGAGGCCGCGTCCTCCTCGATCTGGCTGCCGTGTGTGATCCAGTTGCCGTAGGACAGGGCCGAGACTTCCAGGCCCGAGCGTCCGAGGTGTCGATGCTCCATGGCACCGGAGCGTATCGGGGTGGCCGTACGCTCGTCGGATGGACAGAGGAGAGACGCTGCACGTGCGTCGGGGCCTCGACCTCCCGCTGTCCGAGATCACCTGGCGCGCCACGACCTCGGGCGGTCCCGGCGGCCAGCACGCCAACCGGACGCTCAGCCGCGTGGAGGTGGAATTCGACGTCGGCGCCTCGTCGGCCCTCGGCCCCCGGCAGCGCCAGCGGTTGCTCGATCGCCTCGGTCCGGTCGTGCGCGCGAGCGCCGCCGAGTCGCGCTCGCAGGCGCGCAACCGCCAGCTGGCGCTCGAACGGCTGGCCTCCCGCCTCGCTGACGCGCTCCGCGTCGAGACCCCGAGGCGCCCCACGCGGCCCACCAAGAGCTCCCAGGTGCGGCGCGTCGAGGGCAAGCGGCGGCGAGCCGAGGTCAAACGCCGGCGCCGCCGTCCCGGCGACGACGACTGACGCGAGCCGAAGCCCGGGTCAGCCGGCGAAGCCGAACGGGGCGAGCAACTCATCGAGGCCGCGGTCGATCTGGGCCAGCAGCTCGGCGTCGTCCTCCGCCCGCGGGCCCCGCAGTGCGGTGAGCGCGGCGTAGCCGGCAGCCACGAGCGCAGCGTCCTCGGCCCCCGCCGCGTCGCCGAGGTCGTCCGCGTGAGGGAAGGGCGAGCCGACGCTCAACACGATCTCGCCCCGTTCACCGGGCGGGCCCTCCATCACCGCATGCGCCGCCTCGGCCGCCGCCGGGCCCTCCATCTCTGCGGGGTTCGGCGACTCCCAGGCACCCGGGCCAGCGCCGCGGGCCGCCTTGATCAGCCCGGCGCCGCCGACCCGCGCCCAGCGCAGACCGCGGATCTCGGACAACGGAAGGTGCGGCACGTTCAGGTTGAGTACCGTGCGCGCGGGCGCAGCAGCGAGGAGCGGCACCAGGGCCACGGCGAGGTCCGCCGCCGACTCCCACGGGTCCGGGTCCGCGCCGGCCCGGAGCGAGACGGCGAGCGCACTGATGCCGAGCTGGCTGGCCGTGAGCGCCGCGCCGACCGTTCCCGAATGCAGCACGGAACGGCCGACGTTGACGCCGTGGTTGATGCCCGAGACGACGAGATCCGGTTTGGGCCCCACCGCGCCCAGGGCCCCGGCGATCACCGACAGCGCGGGCGAGGCGTCGAGCCCGTAGGCCTCGACCCCGTCCGCACCCTCGACGAGTGCACGCTGGTACGGGATGGCCGTCCCGTCCGTCACCGAACCGACGGCGGCGCCCGCACCGCTGTAGTTGGAGCTCGGGGCGACGACCACGATCTCGTGGGGCGCACCGGGACCGTCACCGCCGGCCTCCTTGGTCCAGCGGGCCAGCGCCCGCGTCACTGCGGCCAGACCGGGCGCGCCGACGCCGTCGTCGTTGGTGACCAGGATCCTCATCGGCGCCGACCCTACCGGGGGTGCCGGGCCTCCCCGGTTCGTCGTCGCGGGACGTTCGGCCCCCGGTAACCGCCCCTTCACGGCGACCCTCACCCCCGCAGCGCTCCTGGTCTGCTTCAATTCAGGGGCGATGACGGCCCGGACACCGAGGATTTCCGTCGCCTCGCCGACGGGCCAGCAGTGGCGCATCGGGCACGGCGGCCAGGAGGTGGTGGTCTGCGAGGTCGGGGCCACGCTGCGGGCGTACACGGTCGGAGACCACCCGGTCATCGACGGTTTCGGGCCCGACGAGTGGTCACATTCCGGCCGCGGCCAGGTCCTGGCCCCCTGGCCGAACCGACTGGCGGACGGACGTTATGAGTTCAACGGGGTACGGGCCCAGGCCGGGCTCGACGAACCCGAACGCCACAATGCCATCCACGGTCTGGTGCGCTGGATGCCCTGGACGCTCCAGACGCGCCACCAGAATCAGCTCTCCCTGCGCCTCCAGCTGCATCCGTCGCCGGGCTACCCCTTCTCCGTGCTGCTCGAGATCGAGTACCACGTCGGACGCGACGGCCTGACCGTGATGACCAAGGCGCGGTCGCTCGACGAAGGCAACATCCCCTTCGGACTGGGGTTCCACCCGTACCTGACGGCAGGGTCCGAGACCGTGGACGGCGCCATCCTCCAGGTGCCGGGGCGCCACACGCTCGACCTCGACGACCGCGGGCTGCCGACCGGCGCGCTCACACCGGTCGAGGGAACCGATCGGGACTTCACGGCGGCGCGCTTCGTCGGACCGACGGTTCTCGACACCGCGTACACCAGCCTCGAGCGTGACGACGAAGGTCGCGCCTGGGCCAGCCTCGACGCACCGGGTGGCGCGGCCGGCGCCGCGCTGTGGGCCGACACAGGTTTTCCGTACCTGATGGTGTACACGGGGGACACGCTCCCCGAGATCCAGCGCCGGCGACGCGCGGTTGCCATCGAGCCGATGACGTGTCCGCCGAACGCATTGCGCACCGGTAAGGACGTCATCGACCTCCAACCGGACCAGGAGTGGTCGGCCCGTTGGGGCATCTCCCCGCGGTGAGCGGCCCGACGTGAGCGACGGCCCGCAGCAGGGCCGGGTCGTGGCCGTCACCGGATCGTCGAGCGGGATCGGCGCCGCCACGGCTCGGGCGTTCGCCGACGCGGGAGCGTCGGTGCTCGTGAATTCCGCACGGTCCGTCGTTGAAGGCGAGGCCGTCGCGGCGTCGCTGCGGGACGCGCTCTACGTGCAGGGCGACATCACCGCCGAGGGTGTGCCTGAGCGACTCGTGGCTGCGGCCCTGGAGCGGTGGGGGCGCCTCGACACGCTCGTGAACAATGCGGGGACGACCGCCGTGATCCCGCACCACGACCTGCAAGCGGCGTCCGTCGACGTGTGGCGACGCATTTTCGAGGTCAATGTGTTCGGTACGTGGGCCATGTCCGTGGCCGCGATGCCGGCGTTGCGCGACGCGCGCGGCTCGATCGTCAACGTCGCATCGGTCGCCGGCGTCCGTCCGACGGGCTCGTCCGTTCCCTATGCCGCGAGCAAGGCGGCGTTGAACCACATGACCGTGCTGCTGGCCAAGGTGGTCGGGCCCGAGGTGCGGGTCAACGCGGTGGCTCCCGGCCTGGTCGACACCCCCTGGACCGAGGACTGGGACGTCGTGCGCGAGGTGGTGCGCCAGGTGGCGCCGCTCAAGCGCTCCGGGAAACCCGAGGACGTGGCCGAGGCCATCCTCGCCTTGACGCAGTCCGCCTATGTGACCGGCCAGGTCCTCGTCGTCGATGGAGGGCTCTCCATCGCCACCTGAGATGCCGCCCCGGCGTTCGGGTGCGGCCGCATGGCAGAGTGCAGCATGCGCTTCGTCGTCTTCGGAGCCGGCGCGATCGGCGGCAGCGTGGGAGGCCGCCTGTTCCAGCAAGGCTTCGACGTGACCCTCGTGGCCAGGGGTGAGCACGGCAGGGCGCTGCGCACGGGGTTGGTGCTCGAAGACCCGAAGGAAACGGTGCGCTTGCCGATCCGGGCGACCGAGGACGCCGCCGACCTGTCGTGGGAAGGTGATGCCGACGGCGACGTCGTCGTGCTTCTCGCCGTCAAAGGGCAGCACACCGACGGGGCCCTGGCGCAGCTCATGGATGCGTCAGCGCCGCCCACGACGCCCGTCGTGTGCATGCAGAACGGTGTCGAGAACGAGCGGCGGACGTTGCGCCACTTCCCCCGGACCTTCGGCATGTGCGTGATGTGCCCCGCGAGTCAGCTGCATCCGGGCGTGGTCCAGGTGCACTCGGCGCCCGTCTCCGGCCTCCTCGACCTCGGATGCTTTCCCCAGGGGGTGGACGCGGAGGCGCAGGCCATCGCCGAGGCGATCGACGCGACGACCTTCGAGTCCGTGGCGCGGCCCGACATCATGCGATGGAAGTACCGCAAGCTCCTGATGAACCTCCCGAACGCGGTGGAAGCATTGTGCGGTCCCGGTGCCCGGTTCAGCCCGCTCGCCAAGGAGGTCCAGCGCGAGGGCAAGGCGGCGCTGGCGGCGGCCGGTATCGAGGCCGTGAGCTCGGAAGAGGACCGTGAACGACGTGGCGACCACCTGCAGATGGCGGCGACGGCGTCGGGTGAGTGGCAGGGGGGATCGAGCTGGCAGAGCCTGGCCCG
>DATAYX010000344.1:0-34918 GCA_036272355.1 Acidimicrobiales bacterium | reverse complement strand
TCATCGATCGCCTGCGCCGTTTCAGCGCTTCGCCGGTTCAAGCATTTCGGATCCGCTGTCACGGCGACCTCCATCTCGGGCAGGTCCTCTGGACGGGCAAGGACTTTTTCGTGATCGACTTCGAAGGCGAGCCAAGCCGGTCGCTCGGGTTCCGCCGTCTCAAGCGCCCCGCGGCATACGACCTCGCAGGGATGATTCGATCGCTTCACTACGCCGGTCAGGCTGCGGCTCTCCGGATCAACCTCGAATATGGCGCGACAATCGAGGCCGGACTTCGGCGGAATTACGAGGATTGGCTCGCCTTCTGGCACCGTTGGGTCGCGGGCCGCTTTCTCGATTCCTATCTCGAGACCGCCGGTACGAACCCCTACTTACCCTCGACGAGGTCCGAGGTCATCGACCTGCTCGACTTCTTCCGATTGGAGAAGGCCGTCTACGAGCTGAATTACGAGGTCAACAGCCGACCTGCGTGGATCGACATACCTGCGAGTGGCATTCTCGACATCCTCAGCTCGGAACCATGATCTCGACCGATTCTGCGTTCTGGGAGCTCGCGGCAGACAACGGGATCCTCTCGTCGTACACCGATGCCGATGGGAAGGTCCAACGAGCCTCGCCCGAGGTCGTCCTCTCGCTCCTTCGAGCCCTGGGAGTTCCACTCGAGGAGCCCGCAGAGGCGGCCGTGCTGTTGAGTCTTCGACGCGCCGCGGCGTTGCGGCGATGCCTCGAGCCCGTGATTGTGCACCGCATTGGACGACCAAGCACAGTTGCGGCGATCGTGCCAGACACATGCGACCTCGAAGCGGCGTGGCTCTCGATTGATCTCGAGCAAGGGCACACGGTGGCGATGCGACTGCGGGAAGCCACATCCAGCGTCGCGGGTGGGTCTGAGGCAGAAGGCACGCGCTATCAGCATCTCCGTCTCGACTTGGCCGCGCCGAACGGCGAGCCCTTGCCGCCGGGGCGGCACAAGATGACTCTGGAAATAGCAGGATCGATTCATAGCGCTCTGCTCCTTTGCGCCCCCGACTGCCCCGGGGCGCGTCGGCAGACAGGCGTGTTCATGCCCCTTCACGCCTTGCGGACGATGACCGACTGGGGCATCGGGTCTTATTCGGACCTGGAGCGTCTCTCACATTGGGCCGCGTCTGAGGATTGTGGCCTCGTCGGGACGCTCCCCCTCTACCCCGCCTTCTTGGATCCTCCCGCAGACCCCAGCCCGTATCTGCCTGTCAGTCGGCTGGCCTACAACGAAGTCTTCATCGATCCAGTGGTGCTCCCTGAGTTCGCCGCCTCCCGCGAGGTTCGCGAAATGTGCTCGTCGGGGCGGTTCCGTGCCCGAGTGTCCTCTCTCCGGTCGTCGGAACTCGTGGACTACGAGGAAGTGGCAAGCCTGAAGCGCACCGTCCTCGAGCAGCTGGCACAGGTGGTCGCATCGGGAACAATGCCCCAGCGCCAGAATGAAATGACAGAGTTCTTCCACCGGCGCCCCGAACTCGACGGCTACGCCCAGTTCCGTGCCCGACTCGATGCCCAGGCAGGAAAGGGGTGTTCGGCCCTGGCCTACCACCGGTATGGCCAATGGGTCGCCTATGAGCAGCTCGTAACGGCCGGCCGTCACACGGGACGCTACGGCGACTTCCCGATCGGGTCACACCCGGATGGGTTCGACACCGAGTGGCATCCAGACTCCTTCCTGATAGGTATCCATGGCGGAGCGCCGCCGGATCGGTTCTTTCCGCTCGGCCAGAACTGGGGATTCCGCCCACTTCACCCGGAGCGCATCAGAGAGGACGGCTACGCCTTCCTCTCCTCAGCTCTGCGGCGTGCCTTCTTGCATGCCGATTGCCTTCGCATCGATCACGTTATGGGTCTCCAGCGTCTTTTCATGATTCCCGACGGCAGTAGTGAAGGCGCGTACGTCTCGTACCGACCGGACGAATTACATGCGCTCGTCGCGCTCGAGGCGAGCCGCGTCGGAGCGGTTGTCGTCGGCGAAGACCTGGGCACGGTGCCCGACGAGGTTCGGCCTCGAATGGCGCAGGACGGAATGCTCCGAACCTGGGTCTTCCAGTTCGAGTCGACGGCGGAACAACCTCTGCCGGCACCGCCTGCTCAGAGCCTCGTCACCATCGGAACGCACGATCTCCCACGTTTTGGCGCCTACCTCTGGGGTGAGGACATCGCAGCGCGGGAGGACGGTGGGACTCTGTCGGCCGCTGAAGCAACCGCTGAGCGGCGAGAGCGCGAGGAGTGGCGTCGACGTCTCCTTGATGCGCTCGGGCTGTCCGACGCGGATTCGGACGCCGAAAGGGTCACAATGGCCGCGCTCGGAGGTTGTCTGCTCCACCTCGCCCGCAGCGCCGCGGCGATCGTTCTTCTCGACGTCCAGGATCTCTGGGACGAGCGCGGACAAGAGAACGTCCCAGGCTCGGGTCCCGGCGGAACGAATTGGCGTCGTCGTAGCTCACGCACTCTTGAAGAGGTCCAGTCGGACCAGGGCGTGCACACCTTGCTCCACGAAATGGCAATGGGGAGGAAAGTTTGACCACGCTCCGCCAGATGTCGACGTCCGAGGCACTCACGGATCAGGACGTGTACTGGTTCAACGAGGGTACCCACCGTGGACTCGGCCGCAAGCTCGGCGCGCATCTTCTTCCGAGTGGAGGAGCGCGGTTTTCCGTGTGGGCGCCTAACGCAGTCGGCGCGAGTGTGGTGGGGGATTTCAATTCTTGGGATGCAAGTGCCGATCCCCTGACCGCCCGGGGAGTCTCGGGCATCTGGGAGGGCACAGTACCCGCCGCCGCCCTCGGGGACGTCTACAAATTCGCGATAAGGACAAGAGATGGAAGGGTCTTGGAAAAGGCGGATCCCTTCGCCCACTGCACGGAGGTGCCGCCTCGAACCGGATCCGTTGTCTGGGATCTCAGCTACGAGTGGAACGACGCGTCGTGGATGGCCGACCGGGGTAGACGACAACGCCTCGAAGCACCGATCTCGATTTACGAGGTGCACCTCGGCAGCTGGAGAAGGCGACCGACGGACGGCCATTCGCTCGGCTACACGGAACTCGTTGAGCCCCTGATCGAACACGTACAGCGCTCGGGGTTCACTCACGTCGAATTCCTCCCAGTGATGGAGCACCCGTTCTTTGGATCCTGGGGGTACCAGACCACCGGGTATTTCGCACCGAGCCGTCGATTCGGCGATCCTCAGGATTTCATGGCTCTGGTCGATCGGCTGCATGATGCAGGCATCGGAGTCATTCTCGACTGGGTCCCCTCGCACTTCCCTTCGGACGCCTTCGCCTTGGCGGAATTCGACGGAACGAATCTCTTTGAACATGCGGATCCGCGCCTTGGGTTTCATCCCGATTGGAACACCCTCATCTTCAATTATGGGCGGCACGAAATTCGGAGCTTCCTGTACTCCTCGGCTGAGCACTGGTTGGCCGCCTACCACGCCGACGGCCTCCGCGTAGACGCCGTGGCGTCGATGCTCTACCTCGACTATTCGAGACGACCCGGTGAATGGTTGCCGAATGCGGAGGGTGGTCGCGAGAACCTCGAGGCAATCTCGTTCCTCCGACAGCTCAATGCGGGGATCTACGCCGACCATCCCGACGTCCAGGTCTTCGCGGAAGAGTCGACGGCATTTCCGGGCGTGTCCAGGCCCGTCGAATTCGGTGGCCTCGGCTTCGGCCTGAAATGGGACATGGGATGGATGCACGACACGCTCGACTACCTCTCGCGGGAGCCGGTGCACCGGAGATTTCACCAAGGCCAACTGACATTCCGCAGTGTCTATGCCTTCAGTGAGAACTTCACTCTTCCGCTCTCGCACGACGAGGTCGTGCATGGGAAGCGCTCATTGCTGTCCAAGATGCCAGGCGACGACTGGCAGCGCTTCGCCAACCTTCGCCTGCTCTATTCGTACCAATTCGCGCTGCCCGGCAAAAAGCTTCTCTTCATGGGAGACGAGATCGCGCAGTGGCGGGAGTGGGATCACGACGCGGAGGTCGCCTGGGAGTTGGCGGACGATCCACGCCATGCTGGCGTCCTGAACTTGGTCGGCGATCTCAATCGCCTCTACCGCACCGTCCCTGCGCTGCACGAGCTCGATTGTGACCCTCGCGGTTTTGAGTGGACGCAGCCCAACGACGCCGAATCGAGCCTCCTGAGCTTCCTGCGCTTCTCGTCTGAAGAAACCCCATTGCTGGCGGTATGCAATTTCACGCCGGTCGTCCGCCATGGCGTGTCAGCGGGCGTTCCAGTAGGAGGTTTTTGGGCCGAGCTGTTCAACAGCGATGCCTCCGAATACGGGGGGACCGGGGTGGGGAACCTGGGGGGAGTGGATGCACGTCCGCTGCCGAATCATGCAATGCCTCACGCGCTCACGTTGACCATCCCCCCACTGGCCTGTCTGCTCTTTCAGCCGCAGTGACCACCCAGGAGATCGGGGCCCTGCCGGCCGGTTCCGGTACGACGACCTTCACTGTCTGGGCACCGTTCGCTCGCTCCGTAGGCGTACGTCTGCGGGAGCGCGGCGAGCTGGTTGCCATGGACCGCACATCGGAGGGCTACTTCACCGTCGAGGCCGACTGTGAAGCCGATTCGACGTATTGGTTGGTTCTCGACGGTGCGAAGGAGTCGCCGGACCCGGCGTCGCGCTCACAGCCCGAAGGCGTGCACGGCCCTTCACAGGTTGTGGATCTCGGCAAATTCTCCTGGTCGGACAGTGAGTTCGCGCCTCGCCCCCTCCGGGACAACATCCTCTACGAACTTCACGTCGGCACGTTCAGCCGGGGAGGCACCTTCGCTTCGGCCATCGAACACCTGGACGCTCTCGTGACCCTCGGGGTCACCGCGATCGAGATCATGCCCGTCGCTCAGTTCCCCGGGACCAGGAACTGGGGGTACGACGGCGTGTTTCCCTTCGCAGTGCAGGCGTCGTACGGCGGCCCGCTCGGCCTACAGAACTTCGTCAACGAGTGCCATCGGCGAGGCTTGGCAGTCGTGCTCGACGTCGTGTACAACCACCTGGGTCCGGAGGGAAACGTACTGCCCAATTTCGGTCCATACCTGACCGATCGCTATCGGACACCGTGGGGAGAGGCCATCAATTTTGACGGCCCCGATTCTGATCCCGTCCGCGGATATTTCGTCGCCAACGCCTTGCACTGGTTCTCTGATTTCCACATCGACGGCCTCAGGCTCGACGCTGTGCATGAATTTATGGACCGGAGTCCGCGGCCATTTCTGGTCGACCTTGCGACGGCCGCCGCAGACGCTTCGAGGACATCAGGTCGGTCTTGCTGGCTCATCGCCGAGAGCGCGAGCAACGATCCGCGGGTGATCACGCCGATCGATTCGGGCGGCCTCGGAATGGACGCCCAGTGGAACGATGACTTCCATCATTCTGTGCACGTTGCGGTGACGTCAGAACGGTTCGGCTACTACGCCGACTACACGGGAACGGCTGATGTCGCGCGCTGCATGGCGCAAGGCTTCGTGTATCAAGGGCAGACGTCGCCTTACCGCCGACGCCGTCACGGGGGACCCTCATCATCGATCGATCCAAGCCGCTTCGTGGTGTTTGACCAAAACCACGACCAGGTGGGCAATCGGGCCGACGGAGCCCGTCTGAGCATGCTCATCCCACTCGATCGGTTGCGGCTGACCGCTGCCCTGTTGCTGCTTGCTCCAGGCGTCCCACTCCTCTTCATGGGAGAGGAGTATGGCGAGACCGCTCCCTTCACCTATTTCGTCGACCACGGTGATCCCGATCTGCTCGACGCCGTTCGCCGCGGGCGCGCCGATGAACATGACGGGCACGACGGTTCGGTCCGGGATCCGGCCGACCCCGCGACCTTCGAAGCTGCAATACTCCACCATCCCTTGCGGACTGAAGGGCCGCATCGCGCCCTCTGGGAGCATTACCGCTCGCTCCTTTCCCTGCGCGCGACCGAACCCGCACTGAGGTGTTCCTCCCGCGAACAAACCATGGCCGAGGCCTGCGGGCCCGTCGTCACCCTGACCCGCACTCATGCCACGACAACGATTGTGGTCTTCTTCAATCTGTCCGGATCGCTGGAGAGCGCTGCGCTCCCGGGACCCGGTGACTGGGAAGAGCTCCTGACCGAAGGTGCCTCCACCATCCAGGGGGAGATCGGACTGTCTCCATGGCAGTTCCGGCTGTTTCGGTCCCGTCTTGCCCACATGGCCGCACCGTGAGGATCTGGCCAGGATCCCCCTATCCGCTCGGCGCGACATGGGATGGCGAGGGTGTGAACTTCGCCATCTTCTCCGAACACGCAACGAGCGTGCGCCTCCTGCTGTTCGAAGACGCCCACGCCGGGGTCGCCTCGACAGTGATCACCCTCAACGAAACAACGGATCAGGTCTGGCACGTCTATCTACCCGACGTCCGACCGGGCGCGTTGTACGGCTACAAGGTGGACGGTCCGTACGAACCCGAAAATGGTCACCGCTTCAACTCGTCAAAACTGCTCATCGATCCCTACGCCAAGGCAGTGAGCGGACCGATCGACTGGAATGACGATTTGTTCGGATACACCCTGGGGGATCCAGACGAAGACCTATCCCGCGACGGCCGCGACTCAGCCGCCGCCCTTCCCAAGTCGGTTGTCATCGACCCGTCTTTCACCTGGCAAGACGACCGACATCCCCGCACACCATGGAACCGAACGGTCATCTACGAGGCCCACGTGCGTGGCCTGACGATGCAGCATCCCGGCGTGCCACAGCAGCTCCGCGGCACGTACCTCGGGCTGGCGTCCGACCCCATCATCGACCATTTCCTCAGCCTCGGCGTGACTGCGGTGGAGCTGATGCCCGTGCACCACTTCGTGGCCGATCGTGAGCTTGTTGAACGCGGTCTGACGAATTATTGGGGCTACAACTCAATCGGCTTCTTCGCTCCACACGTCGGATATGCCACGAGTGGGCTCGGGGAGCAGGTCAGCGAGTTCAAGTCCATGGTCCGGACCCTGCATCGCGCTGGGATCGAGGTCATCCTCGACGTCGTCTATAACCACACGGCCGAAGGGAACCACCTCGGACCGACTCTCTCCTTCCGAGGCATCGACAACGCGGTCTACTACCGCCTCTCACCGGAGAACCGGCGTTACTACGAGGACTACACGGGGACCGGCAACACGCTCAACGTCCTTCACCCCCGCGCCATCGGCATGGTGACAGACAGTTTGCGGTATTGGGTGACCGATATGCATGTCGATGGCTTCCGGTTCGACCTGGCTCCCGTCCTCGCCCGGGGGAACGGCGGTCAGGACAGCGCTTTCTTCGACATCTGTCGACAAGACCCGGTCCTGTCGACCATAAAGCTCATCGCCGAGCCGTGGGACGCGAGCGCGGAAGGCTACAGACTGGGTCAGTTCCCGCCGGGCTGGTCGGAGTGGAACGGAGCGTTCCGCGATTGCGTCCGTAGATTTTGGAGGGGTGACGCGGGCGTCGTCCCCGAGATGGCGTCACGTCTGACCGGCTCGAGCGACATCTACGCCCCCAGCGGTCGCCGCACCTATGCAAGCGTCAACTTCGTCACCTGCCATGACGGATTCACGCTGACCGACCTCGTGACGTATGAGAAAAAGAGAAACGAGGGGAACGGCGAGGACAACCGCGACGGCACCGACGACAACTACAGCCGGAACTGGGGTGTCGAAGGTGAAACCGATTCGGTCCGCATCCAGCGCAGCCGCGACCGAATGAAGCGAAATTTTCTCGCCACCCTCTTCCTATCCCAGGGTGTCCCGATGTTGCTCGGCGGCGACGAGATCGGCCGAACGCAACACGGCAATAACAATGCCTACTGCCAGGACAACCCGACGAGCTGGTTCGACTGGGACATCGGCGAGACCGGTTATGACCTGTGCAATTTCGTTCGAGACGTGATCGGCGTGATGAAGCGAAACCCGATTCTGCGACGGCGGGCGTTCTTCACCGGGCAACCGGCACCCGGCCATCAGACCAAAGACGTGACCTGGTTGCGACGCGACGGTTGCGAAATGACCGAAGAGGACTGGACCGACCCAGGACTCCACAGCATCGGCATGTTGCTCTTCGGTTCCGCCACCGATGAGGTCGACATCCGAGGCCGTTCCTACGTCGGCGACTCCCTTCTGGTGCTCCTCAATGCAGGGACCCGTTCGCTCGTCTACACCCTGCCGCGCATGGAGTTGGCCGGACACTGGGTCGAGGTCTTGAACACCATCCATCCCGGGCCATGGGGCCGGATCGTCAAAAACGATGCTGTCTCCCTGAACGCGCACTCGACCGTGCTCTTGCGTCACAGCGAACGCCACCAGACGTGAATCATCCCGACCTCGGCTCGACCTACCGCATTCAGGTCCAGGCCCTCGGATTCGACCAGACCAGACGCCTCGTTCCGTACCTGGCGACGCTGGGCATCCAAACTCTGTATCTGGCTCCTGTTTTCGCAGCAGCACCAGGCAGCAGCCACGGCTACGACGTCATCGATCCGGGCCGTCTCGACCCCGATCTGGGCACGGAGGAGGAGCTCGACGACCTGTTCGACGAACTCGAGGCACGCGGCATGCGCGCCCTACTGGACATCGTCCCCAACCACATGGCGGCCGTACCTGAGAACGGTTGGTGGTGGGATGTGTTGCGCCTTGGAGAGGACTCGCTCCACGCGCCGACCTTCGACATCCACTGGTCGGAACACCAAGGGCGCGTGCTGGTCCCCGTCCTCACGCGCCCTCTGGCCGATGTGCTTCGGGCGGGTGCGCTTGAGGTCGACCAGACAAACGGGGAGATCACGGTGGACGGCATACGATTTCCGCTCGGAGCCAGCCCGCCCGACGGCGATGACGCAGACGTGCTTCGATACCAGCACTACCGCCCCGCCTATTGGCGGACGAGCGCCACACTGGGCAACTATCGCCGGTTCTTCGATATCAATTCCCTCGTCGGGGTGCGAGTGGAGGATCCAGACGTGTTCGGCGCCACGCATGCGCTCATTGCACAGCTGTGCAGTCGAGCGGCCGTTGCCGGAGTACGCGTCGACCACGTCGACGGGCTCATGGACCCGGCGCAGTACCTGGATCGTCTAAGGGATCTCCTTCGAGACAACAAGACGATCGTGATCGAGAAGATCCTTGGCCAGGCCGAATCGGTCGTCGCCAGGTGGCCCGTGGACGGCACCTCGGGGTACGAGTTCGCTGACCGCGTGATGGCATTGTTCGTCGATCCCGCGGGAGCGGCGCGCCTGCGCGCTGCCGGCGAGGCGTTGTGCGGCATGGATGACTCTTCGTTCGCCACTCTGTCCAGGCGCGGCAAACGAGAGGCACTCGAACAATCCTTCTGCGCCGAGCTCGACTATCTGACACGGTTGAGTATCGAGGCGCTCGACGCCGAGTCACCCGGGCACGACCTTTCCGAGCACGACCTCCGGCGAGCGTGGACCGAGGTCACTGTCGCTCTCCCCGTGTATCGGACCTACATCGACGACCGCGGCACCTCCGATGCGGACGTGTCCCTCATCGATGCGGTATCTGCCATGCCGCCCGATCACCCCGAGGTGCGTCGGGCCGCCGAGACCGTGCTGCGCGCCCTGCGCGAGGATGCCCGTGCAGGCAGCCCATGGCTCGTCATCGCGCAGCGATGGCAACAGCTCAGCGGTGCCGCGATGGCCAAGGGATGCGAGGACACTGCGACCTACCGCTATCCGGGGCTCTTGGCGAGGGCCGAAGTAGGCGGCGATCCCGATGCCGGCGATGACGGAGTGGATCGTTTCCACGCCTTCGCCACCCAACGGGTCGGGGGGCTCAATGCCACGTCCACTCATGACTCGAAGCGAAACGAAGACGCACGGTGCCGCCTCGCCGTCCTGTCCGAAGCGGACTCCGAGTGGATGACCTTGGTCCATCGATGGAGTGCGTTCTGCCCCCCAAATGACGTCGCTCCGCATCCGACCGAAGTGATCGCCATCTTCCAGTCGCTGCTGAGTCTGTGGCCAGCCGCAGGGGACGAGCTCGACGAGGTGACGCTCGCTCGGATCGTCCAGCAGGCCACCAAAGCCGCACGCGAGTC
Organism: Acidimicrobiales bacterium; assembly: GCA_036272355.1. Taxonomy (GTDB): domain Bacteria; phylum Actinomycetota; class Acidimicrobiia; order Acidimicrobiales; family RAAP-2; genus Bog-473. The sequence continues at coordinate 24,827 of DATAYX010000344.1, read as the reverse complement.
GGGGTTGCGTACGTCGTGGTCCGACCCCGACGAACGCTACGAAGATGGGATCGCACGCTTCATCCGCGGTCTCCACCAAGACACAGCGTTCCGGAGCGAGATGACGGAATTCAGCCGCACCATTGGACCAGCTGCATTCGTGAATTCACTTGCCAGTCTCGTACTGAAGGTGTGTGCGCCCGGCACTCCGGACTTTTATCAAGGAACGGAACTGGTGGAGCCGACCCTGACCGATCCGGACAACCGCCGTCCCGTCGACTTTGCTGCTCGGGCGCAGGTGCTCGCGACCCTGCCTGATCCATCAATCAGTGCAGCACACGACCTGCTTTCCCACTGGACCGATGGCCATCTCAAGATATACGTCATGCGTACCCTCCTGCACGACCGCGGGCGTTTCGCTCCCCTCTACGCCCGAGGAAGCTACGAACCACTCCCCACAACGACACGCCACGTGGTTGCCTTCCGCCGGGATGTCGAAGGAGACGGCGCTCTCATCTGCGTTGTTCCACGGCTTACCTATCACCTCGCGGGTCCCGGCACGCTTCCGACGGGAAGGCAGCGTTGGAAAGATCACGTCCTGAACCTTCCTGTGGAAGGTCCGAGTCGATACCGCGAGCTCCTCACGGATCGACTGATCGAGCCGAGAGCCGGTGGGATCTTCTTGTCCGATGCACTTGAAGTGCTCCCGGTTGCGGTGCTCCGGGCCGCCGCGTGATGAGGGAGCCCATGCCGCGGGGTGTACCAGCCCGACTTTGAGGGCCGTCTTTCGGGCACTGCCGCGGTCGGTCACCGGACCGGGCTCGTTTTCCACCCCCATTGCGGCTCCAGCCGACGTCGAATGTCCCCAGCTGAGCGGGCAATCCGAGTGACTTTGTCCGATCCCGGCCGGAACCTCTCCTTCGAGCCCGCCACCGCTCAAGGAAAGGCCGTTGTGGGTCGATAGTGAATATGAGGAAACGGCCGTTGATCCGGCGCGTGCTGGGCCATGGCCGTATCGCTCTTGGCGGGAGGAGCAATCATGGGGACTACGGACGACGAACGGGCGCGGAGTGAGCATCCCATCGAACTCGGCGATTTTCTCGCCCGAGCCAATCGGCCCTGGAATCCCATCCAGGTCGCGGGGCGACATTTCAATGCTCTGGTACGCGACGACGCCGACGTGCCCGCATTGGCCGATTTCGATGACCTCTATGACGTGGCTGATCTGGCGGTGCACTGGATCGAGCACCACCCCTGCCCCGACAAGCAGCTCGAAAAGCGGTTGCGTGCTCAGATGATGGGGTACCGCGCCGTCGCGGACACCGTACGTTGCACCATTACCGATGAAGACGGCGACCTCATGGTGGCGCGACTGAGCCACCTCCGAAAGGTCATCGACCTCCACGGCGAGGCGATCGACGAGTCGACGCAACTCGAGGAAGGCAGCGCTGACAAGGACGAAGGAGTAACGAGGATCCTTCCGCTCCGCCGACGTGTTCCTCGACAGCTGGCGGGCTGGTCCGGATCATGTCTGATGGAGGGCGAGCCCGACACCGAGCGGCGCAAATGCCAGGTCATCGACATCTCCATGTTAGGGCTGGGGCTGCTGTTCCAGCACCCTTCGCCGTCCACCCTTGTCGGTGGTCGCATTTCGGTGGAGGTTTCCGCCGTGGATGATCGGGTCAACATCCGCCTCGAAGGCATTGTGCGGTACGCGACGGTGACGTCCGGGGGCGGTGTCCGAGTTGGGGTCGAATTCGACAACGAAGACCCGACGGAGTCCTTCACGATCACCACCGACAGCACGGGAATCCGGCGTTGACGCCAGCCTGAGGGCCTGCTTGTAGCTGGCCAGCCTGGCCCGTAGCCAGGATCTGACTACAGCGACTCCCGACCGTCTTCTTCGTCGTGCTCGCCGAAATTAGAATTTGACTTCGATACTAAAAGATCGGGTTGGCGTGGCTGTGGTCGGGTGCAGCGGGCGATCTACTATCCACCACCGCGAAGGCCTGTTCAGAGGTGGCCTGGGTCCGGGTGCAGGCGGCGGCGCTCGCTGGAGGAAAAGAACATGAAGGTCGCGATCGTCGGAACGGGTGCGATGGGCTCCGTATACGCCGGCCGATTTGGCAAGGCCGGACATGAGGTATGGGCCATCGACATCTGGCGGGAGCACATCGATACGATCGCCAACTCGGGCCTGACGGTCTCGGGCGCGAGCGGCAGCTTCGTCGTCGAAGGCATCCATGTTGGGACACAACCCTCTGACGCTGCACCGTGCGACGTGTGGGTGATCGCCACCAAGGCGGCGGCCGTGGACCAGGTCGCAATGCAGATCGCACCATTGCTCGAGCCCGGCAATGTGGTGATGGCTTTCCAGAATGGGCTGGGGGCGGGTGAGCGCGTAGCTCGCCATATTCCCGAGGCTCACATCGTGATCGGCATCGCCGAGGGATTCGGCTCGTCGATACCCGAAGCCGGCCACGTCCATCACGAGGGTATGCGGCTTATCCGTATTGGAGAGATGAACGGCGGATTGACCGATCGCGTACAGCAGATCGAGCGACTCTGGCTCGATGCCGGATTCAACGTCCGGGCTTTCGCTGACGTCAGCGTGATGATCTGGGAGAAATTCCTCTGCAACGTGACCCTTAGCGCACCATGTGCCGTATTCGATTGCACCGTGGGCCAGTTGATGGCCGACCCGGATGCCTGGAGTGTCGCGCTCGGGTGCACGGCGGAGGCCTACCAACTCGGGCTGGCCCAAGGCATCGCATTTCCGTTCGATGATCCGCTGCACTATGTCTCCGAATTCGCAGCAACCATCCCGAACGCAAGCCCATCGATGCGACTGGACCATCTGGCGCGTCGACGATCGGAGATCGATGTCATCAATGGCCAGGTGGTAACCCTGAGTCGGGAGTCGGGATTGTTGGCCCCCTACAACGAGGCGCTCTGTGCCATCGTGCGCCGACGCGAGTCACACTTCGCCTGAGGCGTTCTACCTGCGCCGGGGTACAGGGAGCATCCACTGAGTCCTGCCGCCAGGGAGGGAAGACGGGTTTCGGCGCTACCCACTGGGTCAGCCGGCCGGACACCCTCAACCGGAGCGTGGTTCCACACAATGCTGCTCTTCATGACTGCGGCTCCGCGTATTGTCAAGCAATGTCCTCTCGTACTGGTCCCGACCTCACCGTCTACTCGGCCCCATGGTGCCCGCATTGCAAGCGGGTCAAGAAGTTTCTCGCGGCACACCGAATCGCTTACGACGTGGTCGATCTCGATGAGAACCCGGAGAACATCGAGCGGCTAAAAGCGGTGCAGAACGGGGGGCAGATTATCCCGACAGTCGTGTACGCGGACGGAACGCATGATGTGAATCCGAGCGACGAGACACTGGCCGGCCGTATCGGGCTTACCCTTGAAGCGGCGCGTTCGGCATACGATCTCGTCATTGTGGGAGGCGGCCCCGCAGGATTAGCTGCCGCCATCTACGCGGCTCGAGAAGGCATCGATGCCATCGTCGTCGACGCCAGCGCCCTCGGAGGGCAGGCCGGTATCAGCGACCGGATCGACAATTATCCGGGGTTCCCGGAAGGGATTTCGGGGGCGGAGCTCGCGGAACGATTCGTGACGCAAGCGCGCCGCTACGGCGTAGAGCTTCTCTCGGCCGTGTCGGTTGCGAGGATCGAGAAGGATGGCAAGAACTTGGTGACTTCACTGTCCTCTGGGCAGGAACTCGTCTCTGCGGCGGTGATCGTGGCGACGGGGTCGAAGTATCGCCGCCTCGACATTCCTGGTGAGGATGAGCTGATCGGCAGCGGGGTGCATTTCTGTGCGACCTGTGATGGTCCGTTCTACAAAGGAGCCGAAGAGGTCGTCGTTATCGGAGGCGGGAATTCGGCCCTGGAAGAGGGTCTCCACCTGTCCGAGTTCGCCCAACGGGTGCGAGTGATCGCACGCGGGGATCTGTCCGCGTCCTCCGTCCTTCAAGATCGCGTCCGATCCGATCCACAGTTCACGATCCACACCGGCATGGACATCGTGTCGCTGGAGGGTGAGCGGGGGCGGTTCTCCGCCGTCGTGGCCAGCACCCGCGAGACAGGGGAAACCCATCGGTACCCCGCGGCCGCCGCATTCGTCTTCATCGGGCTCCAACCGAACACCGAATTCCTCGGTGACGCCGCGAAGAGGGACGCCGGGGGGTTCCTCGTGACGAGCGACACCATGGAGACCTCGATACCCGGCGTGTTCGCCGCCGGGGACGTACGGGCAGGCTCGACGAAACAACTCGGCTCGGCAGTGGGCGACGGCATCGCCGCCCTCCTCATGACGCGCCGCCACCTCGAAGCCGATCGCTACAAGGCAGTGGCCCTCGTCGACGCGGGATGAACCGCGCCGACCCTTTGTTCATGAAGTCGCTACGGTGATTTGATGACGGGGCCCCTCGAAGGCGTACGTGTTGTCGAGCTCGGCGTCTGGGTGGCCGGTCCGGGAGCGGGTGGCATCCTGGCCGACTGGGGCGCCGATGTCGTGAAGGTGGAGCCACCGCAGGGTGATCCTGCCCGCAACTTCGGGCGCATGCTCGGCGGGGACCTACCGACCAACCCCGTGTTCGAGCTCGACAATCGCGGGAAACGGAGCATCTCCCTCGATCTCTCCTCCGAACGGGGGGTCCATGTCGTCCATGACTTGGTGGCGGATGCCGATGTGTTGCTCACCAACCTGCGACCCGCTGCGCTGGAACGGCTGGAACTGGGGCCGCGAGAAACGTGCGGTCGTCACCCTCGTTTGGTCTACGCAATCATCACGGGTTACGGCCTTGAAGGACCCGAAGCGGAGCGGGGCGCATATGACATCGCGGCATTCTGGGCCCGCGCCGGCATCGCCGAATCCCTCCGTACACCCGGCGGGCCTCTGCCATTCCAGAGAGGCGGCATGGGCGACCACAGCGTGGCGATGACAGGTGCCGCCATGGTCAGTGCCGCCCTGGTCGAACGGGCGCGCACCGGATATGGCCAGCTCGTCTCGACGTCATTGCTGCGTCAGGGGGTCTACACCATCGGGTTCGACGTCAACGTCGCGGTGATGTGGGGCCGGACACTCGGGATCGGCACGAGGGAAACCATGTACAGCCCCGTCCTCAACAACTACGCAGCGAGCGATGGCAAATCGTTCTGGATCGTCGGACTCGAAGGTGATCGTCATTGGCCTGCGCTGGCCCGGGCGGTGGGACACGACGAGTGGATCACCGACCCGCGGTTCGACAGCGCCAGAAACCGGGCCGTCCATGCCCGTGAGTTGATCGGATCGCTCGACGAGATCTTCTCCACCCGGACGCTGGACGAGTGGGCCACAGCGTTCGCAGAAGAACCAGAGCTCTTTTGGAGTCCGGTGAACACCATCGACGACGTCGTTGCCGACGAACAATTCCACGCCGCGCACGCCGTGGTGGACGTTCCCGACGAACAAGGGACACTGCCCATGCTGGCGACCCCGGTTGACTTCGACGGCAGGCCACCGGCGCCCCGATGGCGAGCGCCTTTGCTGGGCGAACACACCCGGGAGGTCCTGCGAGAGATGGGGCTCGACGAAGACGCCACGGCGTCCCTCGTCGCAGACGGTGTCGCCGTCGCTCCGTGACCGAGCCGAGGAGACCTACTTCCCCGACGATGCAGTCACATAGGGATCAGTGGACGGCCCCGTCGATCTTGGCCTGCATGACCTCATCGGCACCGAGGCCCAGTTCGGCCAACACGTCATCGGTATCGGCCCCGAATTCGGGTGCCCGGCCGAGCGGATTCGGAGTGCGATCGAACTGCGCCGGCGAGGAGACCAGCGGCAACACGACCGAGCCGTCGTACTCGATCGACTGGACGAATCCGTTGGCGACCGCCTGCGGGTCTACGGGCAGCTCCAGCACGTTCTGCATCACGTCCCACTGACCGGATTGCGAGCCGAGTGCCCGACGTGCTTGGTCCAGCGACATCGCCGCGAAGGTGCGCTCCAGCTCGGCGATGGCATCGTCGTTGTGGGCGCCCAGGGCCTCCGGCGTGTTGAATCGCGGATCGTCCCGCAGGTCCTCGCGACCGATGGCCTCGAGGACATCGTCCCAGTAGCGGTCCCGCTGCAGCATGCAGAGCGAGAGCCATCGGCCATCCGACGTCTGATAGTTGTTCACCAGCGGATTGAAGATCTGTGGGTTGGGGCTCCGGGAGCCCGACTGTGCACCTTCGTCCGCGGGTGGCTGGGCCATCATGACGGCGGCGCCGACGATGGGCATCTGCAGGCACCACATCGCCGTCCCGAGCAGCGCCACGTCGACCACTCCTCCCTCGCCGGTACGAGCCCGGCGGAACAGGGCGGCGGCCACACCACCGGCAAGTGCCATACCGCTCAACGAGTCGCCGAACGCACCTGCGGGCTGTCCGATCGGCCGTTTTGCTCCCGGCGGGGTCACGGTCGAGCCCACGCCACCGCGGGCCCAGAAGCTGATGGAGTCGTATCCACCCTTCTCGGCCTCCTCCCCCGCGGAGCCCTGACCGGTGCCGCACGCGTACACGATGGTTGGGTTCACCGCTCGGATGTCGTCGATGTCGATTTTCAGTCGACGGCGGGTCGGGGGGAGATAGCTCGTCAGGAACACGTCGGCCGTCTCGGCGGCCTTCAGGAGGATCTCGCGAGCGCGAGGATGCTTCAGATCGAGGGCCACACTGCGCTTGCCGCGGTTCCACGCTTCCCACGGGAACGAGGGTCCCGCTCCCCCGCCGACGCCCGCATTGACGAGTCCCCGAATCGGATCACCGGTCGGCGGCTCGATCTTGACGACATCGGCGCCCCAGTCCGCCAACACGGCCCCCGCCGAGGGGACGAAGGCCCACGCCGAGACCTCGAGCACCTTGACCCCATCGAGCACTCTCTCCACGAGCAGACTCCCTTCCGCGTCGGACCACAACGAGGCTAGGCGACCACCCCGGCGACCTTGAGCTCGATGATCGTGTCCTGGTCGTATCCGAGGCCCGCCAGGATCTCGTCGCAGTGCTCGTTGAATTCGGGACCACGTTTCGGCGCAGCCGGAGAGCCTTCGAACTGCACCGGGGTCGTGACGAGGCGATAGGCCGTGCCGTCGGCGGTCGCTGTCTCTCCGATATAGCCGTTCGCCAGCGTCTGCGGATCGTCCACGACCTCGAGGGTGTCCTGGGCGAAAGACCACTGGCCCTCGAAGTCCTCGAGGCGGGCGCGCCACTCGTCCAAGGTGGACGCCAGGAAGATCTCGGTCAGGATGTCGCGAGCGACGCCGGCGTTCTCGGCCAGCAGTTCAGGCGTCGCGAACCGCGGGTCCTCGACGAGGTCCTCGCGCCCGACGACCCTGCACGCACCCGCCCAGTAGCGGAAGCCCTGGAGACACGAGAAGGCCAGGAACCGCCCGTCCTGGGTCCGATACGTGCCGACCAGCGGATTGAACGGTGCCGTCGCACCGCCGCGACCAGGTCGCCACGCCCGGTCGAGCTGTAGGGACAGGGCGACGCCTGGGCTCATCGCCCACATGCCGACGCCCAAGAGCGAGACGTCTACCGTCTTGGCCTCGCCCGTCCGCTCCCGGTGGAAGAGCGCGCCGAGGATTCCTCCTGCGATCGTCATGCCGCCGATGGAGTCGCCGTATCCAGGGGCGGGTTGCCCGGTGAGGAACTCGGCATCCGTCGTCGTCGAACCCATGGCACTGGCGCCACGGCACCAGAAGCTCAGGAAGTCGTAGCCCCCGCGGTTCGCATCGGGTCCGCGCTCCCCCGCCCCGGTGCCCGCGACGTAGATGATGTTGGGGTTGCGGGCACGGATGTCCTCGGCGCGGATCTTGAGCCGATCCCTCACCGCCGGGAGCTTGTTGGTCAGGAACACGTCGCTCGTCTCAGCGAGCTTGTAGACGAGCTCGAGGCCGGCTTCGGTCTGGACGTCGATCCCGATGCTGCGCTTGCCCCGATTGGAGTGCTCGAGCAGGACGTGCACGTTGCCCAGCATGGGCATGACGCCACTCGACGCGAGGCCCCGCATGGCGTCCCCGCGTTCGGGATGCTCGACCTTGATGACATCGGCTCCCCAGTCGGCCAGGATGGCGGAAGCTGCAGGGACGAAGGTGTGCTCGGCGACTTCGAGGATGCGGACCCCTTCCATGATGTCGGCCACGCAACTCCTCCTTCTCTGCGCGACGAATCCTCAGCGATTCGCGGCGACGGACTGACGACGATGAGGCGCACATTCAAACAGATGGGGCATCAGACGCGCGGTGGGGCCGCTCCGGGGTCGGGATTCCAATGTTCTCGACCCGGGGCAGCCCGCATTGACGGGCATCGGCCGTCAATGCTGGAAGATGGTTTGATGGTGTGGAGCACGAGGAGGACGATCCGTGGAACTCGGCCGAAAGGGCGCAACAGTCAAGGGTCCGGCGGACTGGTTCACCGGCGACGTCTTCATCGACGTTCTGGCGCAGACCCACGGCGCTTCGACGGCTTCCGTGGCGCACGTGCACTTCACCCCGGGAGGCCGCACGGCGTGGCACAGCCACTCGGCCGGTCAAAGCCTGTTCGTCACTGAGGGCGAGGGTCGAATCCAAGCCCGTGGCGAATCCGTCGTCGTCCTGCGAGCGGGCGACACGGTGTTCGCTCCCGGTGGCGAATGGCACTGGCACGGGGCCGCTCCCGATCACCTGATGACGCATCTCGCCGTGAGCGAAGGTCAGGCCGATTGGGGTGACCACGTGACCGACGAGGAGTATCAGGGCTAGCTGCGCTGCTCCCTGTCGGCCGTCACCTGCGGTTCGGGCCGCGGGACATAGGCCAGCGATCCCTCCCCGCGAAGCTCGTACACGGGATCGTCGCAATCCAGGCCCTCCATGCGGAGCTGCCGTACGAGGATCTTGGATGTCGCGGTGGTCGGAAGTGCCGGCGACACGCGCACAAAGCGCGGCACCCACTTGCGACCGAGGTCCGCTTGCTCAGAGAGGAATGCTCCGAAGGCGTCTCCGTCGAAGGGCGCGCCCGGGACCAGCTGCAGCGCGGCCATCACCTGGTCACCGACGGTCGGGTCCGGCACCGCGTAGACGGCGGAGACGACGACGTCGGGATGGCGGTCGAGGATGCGCACCACCGGTGCAGCCGAGAAGTTCTCGCCGTCCACGCGCAACCAGTCGTCGCCGCGGCCGGCGAAGTAGAGGTAACCCTGGTCGTCCTTGTAGGCGAGGTCACCTGACCAGTACCACCCGTCGCGGACCCGGGACCGGTCCGCCTCCTCGTTGTCCCAGTAACCCTCGAAATTGGGCGGAATCGAGTCCGACACGATCTCGCCGACCGCCTCAAGCGCGTTGAGCAACCGGCCGCCGTCGTCGAACCGCGCCGCTGCGCACTCTTTGCCGTCGGGGTCGACGACCAAGATGCCCGGTGGGGCGGGACCGAGCGCGCCGGCCGGCGTGTCCGGGCTGCGCGAAATCGAGATCCCGCCCTCGGTCGATCCGTAGTTCTCCGAAATGGCACACCCGAACCGCCGGGCGAAGCGGTCCACGTCCCCGGGTGCCGCTTCGTTCCCGAACACGTCGCGCAGCGTGCTCTCGGCGTCGTCGGGCCGCTCGGGCGTGGCCAGGACGTACGAGAGCGGGCGCCCGACGTAATTCCAGTAGGTCACGCGGTGGCGGCGCACGTCGGGCAGGAACCCCGAGGCGGAAAAGCGTCCACCGGTGGGAAGAGCGATCGTGGCCCCCCCGACCACGGCGGGCGCCCACCCCGACATGAGGCAGTTGGAATGGAAGAGGGGCATGGACAGGTAGCAGCAGCTGTCCGAATCGAGCCCGTAACGCTGGGCCAGCACGGCACCGATGACGACCATCCGGCCCTGGGTGCACCGGCAAGCCTTGGGAGAGCCTGAGGTCCCCGAGGTGAAGATGAGGTAGCCCAACGCCACGTCCTCCGCGGCGTCGACGTCGGGGGCGTCGGCGGCGTCGGCGGCGTCGGCGGCCGCCGGATAGGCCGGGTCGCCATCAACGAGACAGATCCGCGGGTTGTCCGTGGTGGCGACGCCGATGGCCGGCCCGAGGTCTTGCCCTTCGACGATCTCGAGGTGGGCGCGATCGGTCACCAGAAGCTGACAACGGGTGAAAGCCAATTCCTCGGCCAGGGCGGGCCCGGGGTGAGTGGGGTTGGCCCCCACGTAGACCGCGCCGGAAAGCGCACACGCGCCCAGCCAGAAGACGTGCTCCGGCACGTTGTCCAAGAGGACACCGACGTGCGGTGGTCCGGGGGCGCGGCGGCCGGACCACCATCCAGCGCGCCGGGATGCCTCCGCGACTACAGCGCCCCAGGACCACTCGGAGTCCTCGTAGCGCAGGCCGGGGGTGTCGTCGGTCGCCCGGGCTGCCCACGCGTCGGCCATCGACCTCATCCGTCCGTCCTCCTCGGTCCGCTCAGCGTGCACACAATCTCCCCGGACCTCGCTCAGCGGGTGCGGGCTTCGGGATCGAACGGTGGACGACCCATCTGGTCGCGCACCGTGACCACCGGGGGGTTCGTCAGCGTGCGGCGCTGCCAGTTGGCGCCGTCCACAACGAACATGTGACCTGAGACAAACCGTGCGTAGGGCGACGCAAGAAAGGTGGCCGCCCATCCGAGCTCGCGCAGCCGGCCCACACGCAGCGCCGGCTGGCAGACATCCTTGTCGCTCGTGCGGTCGAGGTTGCCTTGAATGTCCGCCGTCATGTCCTCGTGGGGGAAGAGCCCGGGCACGAGTCCGTTGACCGCGATCCCATAAGGTCCCCATTCGACGGCGAGGGTCTCGACCATGTTCTTCACCCCCGCCTTGGCCGCGGCGGAGTGCGCGAAGCCCGGGCCGCCCGTCCAGGCGTACGACGCGCCGACGTCGATGATCGAGCCGGGTGTGCCGGCAGCGATGTGTCGACGCGCAAACTCCCGCGAGCAGAAGAACGTCCCGTTGAGGGTGATGTCGACCACCGTCCGCCAAGCATTGGTCGACATGTCCTCCGCTGGCACGGGGAAGTTCGCCGCCGCGTTGTTGACCAGCACGCCGGGGAGACCGAACGCGGTCTCTGCCGCGTCGAAGACAGCGGCGATCTGCTCGGGCTCGCGGATGTCGCACGCGAGCGCCAGAGCTTTGCCTCCCACTTCGGCAACCGCGGCGGCGCCGGCATCGAGGTGCTCAGCGTTGCGGCTCGCGACGATCACCGCCGCGCCCAGACGAGCGAACTCCACGGCGATGGCCTTGCCGAGCCCGGTCCCGGCGCCTGTGACGAGAACGGGAACGCCGTCGAACGTACCGGGCGGCAGTGCGGTCGCCCCAGGGGGCGGGGGTTCGGGCAGTCCGGGCACGTCAACTCCCTTTGTATTCGGGGGGGCGGTCCTCAGCGCGGGCGGCCTGCAACTCCACCATGTCGTCGGAACGTCTGACGAAGGTCTGGGCGATCATCTCCTCGTCCATGGACGCGATCACCTCAGGCACGGCCAGATGGCCGAGGATCCGGCGCGCTGCGCGCACCGTGACGGCCGGGGCCTCCGCGATCTTCGCGGCGATGGCGCGTACCTCGTCGTCCAAGTGTTCGGACGGGACAACGCGGGAGACGATGCCGTGCCCGAGCGCCTCGTCCGCCCCCATCACCCTGCCTGTCAGCACCATGTCGGCCGCAACGCCGTGCCCACACATCTGGAAGAGACGGGCGACGCCGCCGGTGTCGGGGATGACGCCGTGCCCGACCTCGGGCAGTCTGAACCTCGCACCTTCGGCGGCCACCCGGATGTCGCACAGCAGGGCTCGCTGGAAGGAGCCGCCCATCGCCCAACCCTGGAGGGCGACCACGATCGGTGCGTCGAGCTCGAAGATGGTCCGGATGCCGCGATGCCCGCGTCGCATGAGCTCGTGATGGGTCATCCCCGCGGTGGCACCACCACTGATGGCGCCGACATCGCGGCCCGAGGAGAACGACTTACCTTCGCCGCGCCAAATCACCGCGCGGACCTCCGCCCTCGTGCGCAACTCGGCCAGGACGTCGAAGAGCTGCGCGTCCATGTCGTCGTCGAAGGCATTGTGCTTCTCGGGGTTGTCGTTGGTGATCGTGGCGATCGCACCATCGAGCTCCAGCCGTACTGTTCCGGCCACTGTGCCGCTCCTCGCTTCCTCGCGCTCTCGCTCGTCGGCCGAATCCACCCCGCGCAGCCTTCGAGCGGTGTCACAGACGCCGGCGGGACGATCCCGGAATCAGATACCGTATCCAAACATGGCTGATGTGGCCGCCCAGCCCTCGGTGACCGGCGGTCGCATGACAACCTTGCCGCCATGACGCATCCGTTCCGCGACGTGGCAATTGTCGGAGTCTTCAACACGCGTCAGGCGCGCCGCCTCCCTGGGTACGACTCGTCCTCTATCGCTCTCGAGGCGGCACTCGGGGCCATCGCTGACGCGGGAATCCAGGCCGCGGACGTCGATGGCGTGGTGGGGCAGGCGGCAGCGGACGCCGTGCTCGAGCTCGGGCTCGGGCCGTGCGTACGCCGGCCCAGTGGCCTCGGCATCCCCACCATCGTCGATGCCGCCGCGCTCATCGCGACGGACCAGTGCCGCGTCGTCCTGGTCCTGGCCGGTGGTGCCGGGCTGGTCAGCCACGGCTCGGCGGCACCGTGGACCGCGCCGGCCAACGAGCTGGTCGCGGGGTTCGGCCTCTTCACCGCGGCCGAGTTCGCCCTGATGGCCCGCCGCCACATGGTCGTCTACGGCACGACGGAGCGTCAGCTGGCCACCGCCGCCGCCGTGATCCGCACCAACGGCCACCACAACCCCGAGGCCGTCTATCACGGGCGTGGACCGTTCGGGCCGGAGGACATCTTGGCGTCGCCTCTGGTGGCGGAGCCTTTCCACCTCCTCGACTGCGCCACCGTCTCGGAGGGTGGCTGCGCGCTCGTGTTGGCCCGGGCCGACATAGCGCTTCGCGACCCGCGGGCGGTCTGGATACTCGGCTGCGGGAGCGACAGCTACGGGCCCGCGTACACCGTGGCACCCGTTTGGGACTTCACTCCGCGTCCCGGTGCCGGGGCCGCGGGCTGGGTGGGCGCCGGAGCAGCCCGGGCCTCCTTCGCCATGGCCGGGCTCGGTCCGGGCGACGTTGACGTGGCGGAGTTCTACGACCCGTTCTCCTTCGAGATCATTCGGCAGCTCGAGGCGTACGGCTTCTGCGAACCCGGTGAGGGTGGGCCCATGGTCGAGTCGGGCGCCATAGGCCCCCGCGGCGTGTTGCCCGTAACGACCGACGGCGGCACCATGTCCTATAGCCACCCGGGAGTGGCGGCACAGCAATTCCAGCGCGTGACGCGTGGCGTGCGGCAGCTGCGCGGCGAGTGTCCAAGCATGCAGGTCGAGGATGCGGCGGTCGCGTTGTGCTCGAACGGCGGCTCGGGTGCACTCTTCACCGACGTGCTGCTCCTCGGCAAGGAGCGACCGTGAGCAGCGTGGATGCCGGTGTGCTCTCCCCGCCTCCCCCGGGGTTCCCCATGCCCCGACCGTCGGAGCGTTCCGAGCCGTTCTGGAGCGGCGCTCGCCAGGGCCGGCTGGTGCTGCCGCTCTGCTCCGCGTGCGGAGCTCGCGCCCTTCGGGCGTTCGCCGTGTGCCCGCACTGCACCGCGACCGCTCTGGCCTGGGAGCAGAGCGCCGGCCGGGGAGCGCTGTACAGCTGGACGGTGGTCTGGCGCCCGCCCCACCCGGGCTTCGTGGTGCCCTACGCCCCCGCCGTCGTGGCGCTCGACGAGGGGTGGTGGTTCCTCAGCGCGGTTGTCGGTTGCGCGCCCGACGAGCTACGCGAGGGGCTCGCCCTCGGGGTCGAGTTCCACCCGGGCTCCGACGAACTGGCTCTCCCCTACTTCCACCCGATCACCTGACGCCCTTTCCCCCAGGGTCGTCCCGTCAGGTCCCGGTGAAATGCGGTTCTCGTTTCTCCAGGAACGCCCGCGGGCCCTCGGCGGCGTCGTTCGACGCCATCACCTCCATACCCAGCCGGCTCTCGATCGCGAAGGCCTCGGCCTCCGGCAAAGACTCGGTCTCGCGCAGCGTGCGGAGGATGGCGGCGACGGCGAGGGGACCGTTCGCCGCGATGCGCGCCGCGATGGCGCGCGCGTGTGTGAGGGCCTGCCCGTCGGGGACGACGTGGTTGACCAAGCCGAGCTGCTGCGCCCGCAGGGCGCTGATGTCCTCGCCGGTGAGCAGCATCTCGGCCGCCACCGCGTAGCCGACCTGGCGCCGGAGGCGGACCGCTGAGCCGGCCATCGGGAACAGCCCGCGCTGCACCTCGGTCACGCCGAAGACAGCGCTCTCGCCGGCGACCCGGATGTCGGTGCCCTGGAGGATCTCCGTGCCTCCCGCCCGGGCGTAGCCCTCGGCAGCCAGGATGATGGGCTTGGAAGGCCTGAAGGTCTTCAGCCAGGCCCCGAAGATCACCTGTGGCTCGTCCCGGAGGCGCACGATCCACTCGTTGTCGGCGACCCCCTCGCGGAGCCGTCCGATCTCGGCGAGGTCCATGCCGGCGCAGAACGTCGAGCCCCGCCCGGTCAAGATGCCCACGCGGAGCGCGGGGTCGCTGTCAAGGCGGACCCACGCGTCGTAGAGCCGACACAGCACCTCCGCGTTGGTCGCATTGCGCTTCTCGGGACGGTTCAGCGTGACAACGAGGACCGGGCCGTCGGTTTCGACCAGGACGAGCGGCTCGGTGTCACGACTCTTCTGCATGTTGCTCACCGGGGGCTCAGGGAGCATCCGCTCCGGTTGTTCAGGCTGCTGCGCCATTTGGTCCTTTCGGTATCTAGAAGGATCTCGGCTCCCGGGGCAAGCCGAGGACCCGCTCGCCAACCTGGTTGCGCTGCATCTGATCGGTGCCGCCGCCGATACGCGAGGACCACTGGCCCACGAACTTCTCCCTCCAGAAGCCGGCGTCCGCCGTCGTGCCGCCCGACGCCGCGCCAGCGGGACCGAGCAGCGCCATGCCGAGGTCGCCGAGGAGCGCGCCCTGCTGGGAGACCGCCAGCTTCAGGATGGATCCCTCGGCGCCAGGGCTCTTGCCCTGGCTGACCGACGTCTGCACCCGCAGGACGAGGAAGCGCAGCAACTCGAAGCTGATGTACGCCCGGGCCACCTGCTGGCGCTCCAGCGCGTCGAGCTCGCGGCCGAGTCCATCGACGAGGGAGCGGACGTCGTCGAACGTGGTACCGCGGCCGCTCCCGATGGACATGCGCTCGCTGGCCAGGGTCGTGCGCGCCACCTTCCAGCCCTCCCCCTCCGCACCAACCTTGTTCGCGACAGGCAACCGGACGTCGGACAGGAACACCTCGTTGAAATGGGCGACCCCCGTCGCCTGGCGCAGCGGCCGCACGTCGATGCCGGGCGTCGCCATGTCCACGAGGAAGTACGAGATGCCCTCGCGGCCCGACCCGGGGGCGCCGGTGCGCGCCAGCAGGATGCCCCAGTCCGCGAACTGAGCGAAGGACGTCCACACCTTCTGCCCGTTCACGACGTACTCGTCACCGTCCCGCTCGGCCCGGGTGATGAGCGCAGGCAGGTCGGAGCCGGCCCCCGGCTCGCTGAAGAGCTGGCACCAAAGCGCGTCGCCCTGCAGCATCCGTGCGAGGTGATCGTCCTGCTGGGCGGCCGTGCCCCAGGCCATCAGCGTCGGCCCGACCATGGCCAGACCGACCGACAGGGCTCCGGCGCTCACCTCGAAGCGCGCCTCCTCCTGGGAGAAGATCATCTGCTCCACGGACGTGCCGCCCCGCCCCCCGAAAGCCTTCGGCCAAGTGATGCCGGCCCAGCCGCCGTCGTAGAGGGTTCGCTGCCAGCGCCGGCACGATTCGACGTGGTAGCGCTGTGATACTTCGTCGGTCGGCAGTCCCGAGCGCGCCGCCGCGCCCTCGTGGCGCAACGACGCGTGGGCGTTCAGCCAGTGACGCGCCTCGGCGCGGAATGCTGCCTCTTCCGCTGTGTCGTCGAAGTCCACGACTGCCGGGCTGTCGCTCAGTCCAAACCGAGGACGCGGAGCGCGTTGCCGCGGAGGAACTTCGGCCAGACCTCGTCCTTGAAACCGACATTGGGCATTTCGGTCAAGATCCGTTCTATCGAGAGCCCCATGGGGAAATAGCCGGCGTACATAACCTTGTCGGCCCCACGCGTGTTGGCGAAATCGATGATGTTCTTCGGGTAGTACTTCGGCGCGAACGCGCTGGTCGAGTAGTGCAGGCCCGGCCACTTGAGCATCAGCTTGACCGCGAGCTCGGTCCAGGGCTCGCAGCCGTGGCGCGTCACGAAGACCAGGTCTGGAAAGTCGAACATCACCTCGTCGATCAGCTCGACGTGCTGGCAGGCCGCCTTCAGCCGCGGTCCGGGGACGCCGGCGCACACGAAGATCGGGATGCCCAGCTCCACACACTTGGCGTAGAGGGGATACATCTTCTTGTCGTTGATCGGCACCTGCGGGAAAGTCCCCGCTGGGAACACCCCGACGGCGCGCACGCCGTAGGTCTCGTACTCCTTGACGAGCCGCGCGATCCCCTTCATGCCCTCGTTGGGGTCGGCGGACGACGAGGCAATGAAGCGATCCGGGTGCTTGGTGAGCGCCTCCTCGCCGATGCCGTTGCAGCCGATCAACCCCCGCTCGACCCCCCATCGGTCCATTTCGCGCAGCGTGATGCCGATGGGGTCGTCGGATCCTTCGAGTTCTCGCTCGGGCACCTGCTTGAACATGTACTCGGCCGGGAACGCCATCTTCTCTTTCGACTCGGCGTCCTTCGTCTGACGGGTGATGAACTTGTAGACCTGCTTCATATCCCCGTGCGGGAAGCCGATCATGGTGTCCACGATCCCGATGTCGATTGGCATGCTCACGACGCGATCCCTCCTGCATCTCTCGGGCCGCCACATCCGGTTAGTAACGGCCGTGGCCCGCTCGGAGAGCGATGTTAGAATCGGATTCTAGTTCTCACAACCGGAGGCCAGGGGTTGCGAAGGGAATGACACAGGACACGACCCGCGACACCGTCGTCCGACCGCCGGACCCACCGGACGGCGCTGCTGTGCCGGGAACGCGGTTGAGCACGCGACAGGCCGCCCGCCGCCAGCGCCTCCTCGACGGCGCGCTGGCGCTCTTGGAGGAGCGGGACTACGAGCAGATCTCGGTGCGCGAGGTCGCCGAGGTCGCCGGCGTCGCACTGGCCACCCTGTACCACTACTTCCCCTCCAAGGACCACCTCTTCGCCGAGGCACTCGTCCAATGGGCCTCGACCCTGGGTCCCGACGTCACGCGCCGACCGCTGACCGGTGCCACCGCCGCGCAGCGCCTCGAAGAAGCTCTCCTGCGCGCCGCCCGGGCCTTCGAGCGACGCCCGCAACTGGCGCGTCTGCTCACGCGCTTTGAGACCTCGGACGAGCCGTTCGCCCACGAGGTCCTGGTACGCCTCGACGCCACGACTAGCCCCGTGTATCTCGACCTGCTGGACGACCTGCCCCGCGAGGAGGCACGCCGCATCGTGCGGGTCCTGGACGCTGTCTTCGACAGCTCCCTACGCGCGTGGTCGTCCGGACGTGCCACGACGGCCGATCTGCGCCGCTCGATCTCCGACGCCGTCGGCCTCCTCGTGGGAGGACGTCCTGCGGGATGACCTCGGGGCCGCGCCCCCAAGGGGCGTGCCCCCTCGTCAGGCGGGCGTCGCAGTCGAAAGGGAGCGCGCCTGGCCGAAGAGCAGGGCCCGGTTCGGCTGCTCGGGTAACTCCAGCAGCGGCTGGCGCACCTCTTCGAGCGCCGGGCCGTACCGATCGGCCAGCGGCGCCAACGCCTCGAGGTCGAAGTCGTACAGGGTCGCGGCGTTGAGACCGAGAATGCGACGCAGGTCGTCCTCGGGGACGTCCTGGGTGACCTGCCGTAGGTGCTCGCGCGTGTAGGGCTGGGTGCCCTCGTCGTGCGGGTAGTCGCTGCCCCACATGAACCGATCGGGCGCAATCATGCTGCGCACGTCCATGTCGGCCGGCTTCGGAGAGCTGACGCCCATCCACACGTTCTGGTGGAAGTACTCGGTCGCCGTACGCGGGAGTGCTTGGTCCGCCGTGTACTTGAGTTCGCCGATGGAGCCCTTCTGCACGCTCGTGATCACGTAGTCCAGCCGCTGGAGCGTCTCGGGCAGCCACGACGCCCCGCCTTCGGTGAACGCGAACTTGAGGCGGGGGAAGCGTTCGAACACGCCCGAGAGGATCAGGTGGACCAGGGGCCGCATGCCGTAGAACGCGACCTCGGCGATCATGAGCATCGGGGTCGCCTGGTAACGGCCGTAGTTGGGCGAACCGGTGCCCGCATGCACGTTGACCGGAATGTCCAGGTCCTGGAGCGCGGCCCACAGGCGGTCGTACTCAGGGTCGTACAGGGGCCGGACCCACGTCACGTCGGGTGGAACGACCGGCAGGAGCACGCCGCCGCGCAGACCCTGCTCCTTGATCCACGTGGCGTCGGCGATCGCGTCGTCGATTTCGTTGATGAAGATCTGTCCGACCCCGGCCCGCTGCGCCGGGTGACGCGCGCAGAAGTCGACGAGCCAGCGGTTGTGCGCTCTGATCCCGGCCAACCGGTGCTCGTAGTCCTCGGGCTTGGGCGGCGCGGCAAAGAGGACGAAACCCGGGAAGAACGGTGGCACGGTATTGGGATAGACGACCTCTCCCACCACGCCGTCGGCGAGTTCATCGGCGGAGCGACGCTCGTCGTCCCAGTTGCGGACCCGGAGGTCGGTATCGCGCAGATCCTTCCACGGGTTCTTGTACTGCCCCCGCCAGGCATCGAACTCCTCGCGATACGCAGGGTCCAGGTACTCGCGGTACTGCTCGTGACTCCCGCCGGCATGGCAGTCCGCGGAGATGAGCATCAAGGGTGCCGCCGATGCAGATGTCACCATAGAGCGATCGTACCAGATTAGAACCGGAGTCTAGTTCTTATTTCGGCCCGGGCGGACAGCCGGGCCTCATCCGGAGCGGCCTTGGTCTGCCGGCCGTTCTCGGCCGTCGCCTGTCCCGACAGACTGATCGGCTGATGTCGGCAGTTCAGCCCGAGGCAGGTCCCTCCGTGCCGAGTATGGAGACGAAGGAGACCATTTCGCCCGGATAGCCACCCAGGTTGTGGGTCAGCGCGAGGTTCCGTTTGCCATAGGTCGAAATGCGGCGCTCCTCGGGGGCTTCGCCCCGCAGCTGCAGCCAGGCCTCGAACATCATGCGGAGACCGGACGCGCCGACGGGGTGGCCGAAGCTTTTGAGCCCCCCGTCGGGGTTCACCGGAAGCTCGCCGTCGAGTTCGAACGTGCCGGCGAGCTCCTCCTTCCATGCGCTCCCCCGCTCGCTGAAGCCGAGGTCCTCCATCAGCACCAGCTCTGTCGGAGTGAAGCAGTCGTGGACCTCCGCCATCGCCAGTTGGGCCCGCGGCTCGGTAATGCCCGCCTGGCGGTAGGCCTCCTGCGCGGACAACACCACCTCGGGAAACGTCGTGTAGTCGTAGTCGGGATCGCTCACACCGCTCCCGTCCCCGACGACGAACGAGAGAGCCTTCACATAGAGCGGGTGCTCCGTGTACTTGTGGGCGTCTTCGGCCCGGACAACGACGGCGGCGGCCGCCCCGTCGGCGACACCGGCGCAGTCGAACACCGAGAGCTCGCCGGCGATACGGGGCATGGCGAGCAGCTGATCGACACTCATCTCCTTGCGGAACTGCGCCCGCGGATTGCGTGCGCCGTTGGCGTGGTTCTTCGACGCGATCCTCGCTAAAGCCTGCTTCACCTGATCGACCTCGACGCCGTAGCGCTTGGCGTACGCGGGGACGATCATGGAGTACATCGCCGCCGCTGTCACGGTGCGGTTCGTCCCGTCACTCGGCACCGGGAACGCGTTGGCGCCCTGGAAGCCGGAGTCCTTGAGCTTCTCCACACCCAGCGCCATCGCGACGTCGTACGCACCGCTCGATACCGCGTAGGCCGCCTGGCGCAACGCCTCCGATCCCGAAGCACAGAAGTTCTCGACACGGGTGACCGGCTTGTCCTTCACGCGCAGCGGCCGGGCCAGCAGGAGACCGCTCATGCCCGACTGCGCGGTGCCGACCCAGTAGGCGTCCACGTCGGGCCGGCCGACACCGGCGGAGTCGAATGCGCCCTCGGCGGCCTGCAGCACGAGGTCGTCCGTCCCCATGTCCCAGTGCTCACCGAACTTCGTGCAGGCCATTCCGACGATGGCCACCTTGTCGGTAATCCCGTGCGAGCCCATCAGTCATCGCCTCCCCGGCACGGCCGCGCCTTCCAGAAGTAATTGTGGATCCCGTCGGCCGTCGAAAGCCGTCGGAAGGTCATTTCGACACGGTCACCCACCGCGACCTGGTCCGCATCGAGGTCGGTCAGCTCGACCGGCAGCCGGCCGCCGCCGTCGAAGTCGACCACAGCGAAGACCATCGGTGGGCTCGGCGTGTAGGAGAGCCGGTCGATGGTGAACGTGGCGACGGTGCCACGCGCGTCAGCCATGGGCTCGAGCTCGCCCTCGTCAGGCAGGGGCGGGAGATGCATGCTGCCGTCCGCAGAGCGCGAGCCTTCGAAGCCGAACTTCCAGGGCACCGACCGTCCGGCGGCTGACGAGGAGGTC
The DNA here is from genome assembly GCA_036272355.1 of Acidimicrobiales bacterium. GTDB lineage: Bacteria > Actinomycetota > Acidimicrobiia > Acidimicrobiales > RAAP-2 > Bog-473. Next base: position 4,175 of record DATAYX010000344.1, on the reverse strand, counting down.
CGGGCAGGCTCGGGGCGCCGTGGCGGCTCGACCGGCAGGATCCCGCGCCACGCCAGATAGCGGCCGTAGGAAACCTGGCCGCCGCCACCGACCTGCGCTCGGACGCTCGCGCCCGCGGTGCGTGTCGCGGCCAGTGCGCCAGTCGTGCGGACCACCAAGGCCTCGGCTCCGTCGGCAAGTGTCAGCAGCACAATCGTTCGCTCCGCCTCGGCCCGCTCCAGGATGTCGACCAGCAACAAGAAGGGATGCGCCGCGCCTGTGTTGCCGACGACCGTCGCCACGTCCTCGACCAACCGGTCGGATGCGACAGCGGAACGCTGCGCCACCGCTTTGCACGCGCGGCCATGTGGGCCCGTCACGATCAGGTGGTCCACGTCGTCAGGCCCGATGCCGGCGATCTTCCACAAACGATCCAACGCGTCGGCGCCGAGCTCGCCGTAGCGCATCTCGCCGAAACGCTCCTCCCACACCCGGGACCGCTGCTCACCCGGGACGCGCCAGCGGTCTACGAACTCACCCGTCACCGAGGCCCAGGGGCCGAGCTCGGCCACCACCTCCCCGTGCGTATCGTTCCCGACCACGAGCGCGGCCGCGCCGTCGCCGAAAAATGACTCGTCGGGGCCGCCAGCCAGACCTGTGCGCAGGTCGGCCGCCACCGCCAGCGCCGGCCCGCTCTGAGTCGCGGCCGCGCGCAGCGCGCCGAGAGAGCCGCGCACCGAGCCGACAAGGTCGTACGCGCCGCACTCCTCGGGGAGTCGCAGAGCCGCCTGCAATACGGTGGCGTTCGTCTTGTCGAGATACGGCGGAGCCACCGTGGAGAACCAAATGGATTCGATGGCGACGTCGGGCGCCCGTCGCCGCGCCACCCGCGCCGCCTCCACTGCCATCGTCGTGGCATCCTCGTCGAAGGACGCGACCGATCGTGTCCCCTTGCGGCCGCCGGCCCCGGCCACGGCGGCCACCGTCGACAGGTCGAGGCGTCGGTAAGGCAGGTACCCGCCGAAGCCGATGATCCCGTGCACGACCGCAGAGTGTATGGCGATCTGCTCAGGCCGCCGGCCGCCCCAAGCCCAGCAGCAAAATGGCGTTGTCCGACGCGATCATTCGCACCGAGCCCCCCTCGAGATCCCGAATCGATCCACCACTGGCCGCCTTCATTCGGCCACGGGATCAGAGTGTGGGTGGTCCCGCTCGAAAGCGGCGTTGGGGACGCCGACGTCGACTTCGGGCTGGCCTCTGGCTGTACTGAAGGGAAGCGCCAGGGAGGTGGACTCAGCCGAAGGCGTAATCGGCGCGTTCGACGCGACGGGTCCACTCCCAGTACAGGTCGAGTGGCCACGGAGAGAGCGTGAAGACCTTACCCTGGCTGTTCTTGTAGTGACTGTGCTCGATCGACGGGTGCGACCAGACCAGCTGCCCGATTTCGCTCTTGTACCGGTTGGCGTACTCCTCGTGGGCCTCGTGCCGAACTTCGCTCCACCGCGCCTCTGAGGTCAAAGTCTCGCGGATGACCTCGAGCGCATAGTGAACCTGGAATTCGGCGTGGTAGAAGAGGCTTGCACCTGCGGCAAGGTTCGTCCCCGGCCCGTAGATGCAGAACAGGTTGGGGAAGTTTGGGATGGTGATGCCGAGATACGCCGTCGGTTCGTCTCCCCATTGTTCCCGCAACGAGATACCTTGCCGACCCGTTACTTTCAGCGACGCCAGGAAGTCGTTGTGACGAAATCCCGTCGCGTAGCAGATGACATCGGCGGGATAGTGGGTCCCGTCCGTGGTGACGACGCCATCTTCGACGATCCTCTCGATCGCGGTCCGCACGATCTCGACATTGGGGCGCTGCAGGCAGCGCAACCACGTGCCGTCGTCCTGCAGGATGCGCTTCCCTGTGGCGGGGTAGTCCGGCACGATCTTCTCCAGGAGATCGGCGCGCTCCGCAACCAATGATTTCATCGACGCAAGGAGGGCCCCTGACCGGCGGGCGTTGGAGGCGTTGATCGATCTGTGAGTTGGGTCGTCATGCTGCTGGTCAATGCGATAGGGCTCGATTCCCATGGCAATGCCGGCGAAGGTCATGATGAACCGATACCAGCGCCCATAGAAAGGCAGGTGGCGTAGCGCCCATTCGTCGCCGGGTGGCACAGGGGCGTGGTAGAGCGGATTCGGAATGATCCACTGGGCCGTGCGCTGGAAGATGGTCAGACGATCCACCTCCGGCGCGATGGCGGGACCGATCTGAAAGCCGCTCGCTCCTGCGCCGACGAGGGCGAACTTTGCTCCGCTCAGGTCGAGGTGTTCGGGCCAGCGCGACGAGTGGAACGAAGGTCCTGCGAACGCGTCCATTCCCTCGATCTCGGGCAATCGCGCCAGATTCAATGACCCGACGGCGCTGATGACGAAGCGGGCATCGAGAACATCCTCGTCACCGTCCCGGCCGGTGAGGGCGAGGTGCCACTGCGCCTGTTCCTCGTCCCATGTGGCCTCGGTTACGGCAGTGCCGAAGCGGCAATGGGACCCCAGGCCGTACTTCTCGACGATTGTCTCGAAGTAGGCCCGGAGCTCGGGCTGCCGGCAGTAGTACTCGCTCCAGTGGTCGGCGGGCTCGAAGGAGAAGCAGTACTGGTGGCTCCCCACGTCGACGCGCGCGCCTGGATAGCGGTTTTCCCACCACGTGCCGCCGGGGCCGCCGTTCTTGTCGATGATGGTGAACGGCAGCCCTGCCTGCGCAAGCCGAATGCCGGCCAAGATCCCGCCCATTCCGCAACCGATGACCACAACCGGTGACGAGGCTTTCAGCTCCTCGGTGATATCGCTCTCCCACGCTATGGCACCGGAATCGCCGCCTTCGAACTGCAGGTCGTCGAAGAACAGTCCGGACAGGCGGCCATCGACGGGCCGGCGGCCAAGAAAGGCCATCATCTCTTGGAGCAACTCGGTTGGAAGAGCCACCGGTTCGCAACCGCTGTCTCGATACGCCGCGATCGCCGGTAGTGCGCGGCGACGCACGTCCGCACGGTCGTTGTCTGACATCCCACTTTGGATGTCGAGCGACATAGCAGTGCGCGGCTGAATATCTCCGCGGATAAAGGACGGGTCGCCGGTCATGTGCACGAGCGAACACATCAGTGCCGGGATACTGACGTCCTCGAGTGCCTTGGCGATGGCGTCGTCATCGTCCGTGAAAGGCGCACCCGCGAACCTGTTGCGCGTCATGACCCGGTGCCTACCGTGCCCTGGATTGAACACGCAGTCGCCAAGGACTTCTTGGACCAGCCCCTCAACGTCTCCTCGAAGGCGATCAGCTCGAGCACCGCGAACCCCCTGGCACCGGTTCAGGATACGGCGGTTCGGCTTATGCTGCCGGACGTGCGGCACCGAGCAATTGCAAAGCTGCGACGTGTGGCGGCCTGACTCCAGATGACGACCGGAACACTCGTACTGGACCAATTGGTCGACCAAGCGCAGCAAGCGACCGGGCTCGACGACTTGGGCGATCCGTCGTGGGCGGAGGGGGCCGAGCGATTGGTCTCTGATTTGAACGAGAGGGGTGCCCTCACCGAGGTCGGCGGTCTCATTGCCGGGTCCGACGTCGTCGAATACCTCACCGGACGACTGCGGGTGGTCGATTGGGTGAAACGCAACCCATCGATAGCCGACGCAGATGTCCGACCCCCGATCGTCGTCCTGGGACAACCACGGACCGGCACGACCATCCTGTTCGATGTCCTGGCCCAGGACCCCGCAAACCGCGTGCCGCTGACATGGGAGGTCGACCAGCCATGGCCTCCGCCGGAGACGGCAACGTACGAGTCCGACCCGCGCATCGATGAGGTGGACGCCAAACTCGCCAACGTCGACCTGCTCATTCCCGGGTTCCGCGCCATGCACGACATGGGTGCCAGATTGGGCCAGGAGTGCGTGCGCATCACGGCCGCCGACTTCCGCAGCATGATCTTCGCAACGCAGTATCGGGTGCCGCAGTACCAACATTGGCTCCTTCATCAGGCCGACATGGCCTCCGCCTACCGGTACCACCGCATGTTCCTGCAGTATTTACAGTCGGCGCATTCCGCCGATCGATGGGTGATCAAGTCACCCGCGCATATGTGGTCGCTCACGTCCTTGTTCCAGGAGTATCCGGATGCGCTGATCGTTCAAACTCATCGAGATCCGCTGCG